>CBIHNR010000078.1:0-24146 GCA_966211215.1 uncultured Pedobacter sp. | reverse complement strand
ATACAACCAATGTCATTTTAGGTGAGGGCACAAAACCCGCCATGGCTGGTTTCACCAGTCACTTAATGCCTTAACTTAACTCCATTAATCTTACAGCACTAAAGGTCATTATTTTGTAATCTTCAACTTATTTGGTTGCAAGTTTAAGAAATCACTTGCCCAAGATTTCGATTGTCTTTATCTTTGACTAATTAATTCAAAAAGTCAAATAGTTTACTAGTTAAAAGGTTAAGTAATGGAGGCAATGGATAAAAAACGGGAATTGATTTTAGAGAGAGCGCTTCTTCGCTTTGCTCATTTTGGAATTAATAAAACCACGATGAACGAGATTGCAGAAGACCTGGCGATTTCCAAGCCTTCCCTCTACTATTATTTTCCAGATAAGGTGAGTTTAGTAGTAGCTGTTGCAGAACGGATTTTTGAGGAATTCTTTTCGAAACTACAGGATATTATTTCCAATTCTCCGGATGTTAAGAGCGCTCTCTTCTCTGCAATAGAATTAAAGAAAGAATTTTTTCAAAAATATTTTATGCTTCACATAGGTGATGCCACCGAGCTCCATTTAAACAATGAGGAGATGCAGAAACTAATAATAGCCACCCGCCAAAAAGAAACAGGAATCATTCAGGGGCTCTTTGATGCAGCCATCAGTCGCAAGGAGCTAAAATCTACTGCCAATCAAGGTGCCGAACTCTACCTGGATAGTATTATCGGACTGGGAATGTGCGTAATGGCGCGCCGGGAGAAAAGGCTACTTCCAGAATCTCAAGGCTTTGAGGAGGTTTTGAGCAAGCAAAAAGCCCTCACGGAAATCTTCATTCAGGGCCTGTCGAATTAACATTTCAATCAGCATATAAAAATGAACAGAATAAATTTCAAACCAATAAAAATAGTTTTACTGCTGCTTAGCACTTTGTCGGCGGGTTTTGCAAATGCGCAGGCGCTAAACCTTACGCTGAAAGATGCGCTGAATTATGCCATTGAAAATAATTCCGTGGTACGCAAAGCCAAGCTCGACATTGAGAGAGGCAAGTTTAAAACTGATGAAGTTCGTGCCCAAGCTCTGCCTCAAGTCAATGGAACCGGAACGCTAACCTACAATCCGATCATTGGATCTTTAGTTTCTGATTTCGGGACTTTCAAAATGGGGCGTGAGTGGAATTCTACTGCGGGCGTTCAATTGAGCCAGCAACTTTTTAATCAGCAGGTTTTTACAGGATTAAAAGCCTCTAAAGCCAGCGAAGACTACTATAATCTGAACGCAGCCTTAAGTGAAGAACAAATTATAGAGCAGGTTTCAGCAGCTTACTACCAGATCCTGGTGAATCATCGCCAGCTATCTGTAGTAGAAAGCAACATAAAAAACGCGCAGAAAACTGAAAGGATCATTTCAACCAATTTCAAAAATGGTTTAGCCAAAAAGATCGACCTCGACCGTGTTAAAGTGAATATCTCTAACCTTAATACACAAAAGGAGCAGCTTGCAAACGCTATTACGCAACAAGAAAACTCGTTAAAGTACGCTATGGGCATGCCGGTATCTACTAGTATCACCATCCCGGAAATTGAACTTTCTACTGTCACCGCAGTGGCTCAGCTACAAGATAGCATCAATATAAATAACAGAACAGAGTATAAGCTGATGCAAACTCAGCAGAATCTGCTTGGCTTACAAAAGAAAGCCTACAAAGCCGAATATTACCCTAGCCTAGCCTTAAGCGGAAACTTCACGTCGACCGGGCAGAGCAATTCATTCGACCTGTACAGATCTAGCGGAAATGCTTTCTGGTATGATGCTTCTTCCATCGGTTTAACCTTAAAAATTCCAATTTTCAATGGAAATGCTACTCGCTCGAGAGTACGCCAGGCTGAAATCGATATTCAGAAAAACAAAGAGGATATACGCAATACCAACCAATCGCTCAATCTGGCTTATGAAAATGCCAAAATTCAAATTAAAAATAGTTTGAATACGATAAACTCTCAGAACGAGAACGTAAAGCTTGCCCAGGAAATTTATACCAGCACGCAAAATAACTATAACAACGGCCTGGCTAGCTTAACAGATTTACTAGACGCTGAGAATGCGCTAACATCGGCTCAAAGCAATTATTCACAGGCACTGCTAAACTATAAAGTAGCAGAAATTCAACTCATAAAATCGAACGGAAATATAAAATCACTTTTAAACTAAGACGATGACAAAGAAAGGTATAATAACAGTAGTCGCAATTCTGGCATCACTGGCGTCGATTATCTTGATATTAAAGAACAATAAAAAGAAAAATGCTGAAGCTACAGCGGTTGTTGCCGACGGGAATTCGGGCGCAGTTGCAGTGAGCACCGAAAAGGTAGTACAATCTGATATAAATCTTGATTTTAGCTCGAACGGAAACTTTGCAGCAAACCAGGATTTAACCCTTTCTGCCGAGAATTCTGGCAGAGTTACAAAGGTGTTGGTGGATGAAGGATCATACGTAAGCAAGGGACAGGTTGTAGCCCGCATTGATGATGAACTGCTGGATGTTGATGTTCAAACAGCTCAGGCAAATTTTCAAAATGCATTACGGGATTTGGAGCGCTACGAAAGCTCATTTAAAACCGGAGGTGTTACTCAGCAACAGTTAGATAATGCCCGCCTGAACGTACAAACGCTAAAAGCAAGGCTTCAATCTGCCGGCCGCAAATCAAATGATGCCAACATAAAAGCGCCAATATCAGGCATTATTAATAAGCGCTTTATTGAACAAGGTTCATATGTAAACCCGGGAGCTCAATTATTTGAAATTGTGGATGTTTCAAAGCTGAAGCTAAAGGTAACGGCAAATGAAACACAAATTGCGAATATCAAAACTGGCGATAGGGTGCAAATTAAATCGAATGTGTTTCCAAACAGTTCATTTTCCGGGAAAGTGAGTTTCATTGCTCCCAAAGCCGACAACAGCTTGAATTTCCCGGTTGAAATTGAAGTGAGCAACAATGCCGGAAACCAACTTAAAGCGGGTATGTATGGCACCGCGGTGTTCGATTTTCCACAGCAAAACGCTTCGGTAACTATCCCAAGGACTGCCTTTGTGGGTAGTGTAAATAGCAACAAAATATACGTTTTGAACGGCGATACAGCCAAAGAGCGCAAAGTAACTGCAGGCAGGATTCTTGGAGAACGCGTGGAAGTACTCGATGGCATTAAAGAAGGCGAGACAGTGATCACCAGTGGACAAATAAACCTGGCTGACGGAACTGAAGTGCAGGTGGCGAAATAGGTATGAGCTGTGAGCAATGAGCTTTTAGCTAATAGCTAACTGCTAATAGCTAACCGCTAAACACGTAATAGCTAAATAAAAAAACAAAAATGAAAATAGCTGAAATATCGATAAAACGCCCTACGCTGGTTGTAGTACTATTTACAGTACTCACTTTGTTGGGTATTATTAGCTACAAATCACTGAATTATGAGATGCTTCCAAAGTTTGCATCATCGGTGGTTTCGGTGGCTACAGTTTATCCGGGAGCTTCGCCGAGCGAGGTAGAAAATACCGTTACCAAAAAGGTGGAAGATGCTGTTTCTTCCATGGAGAACATTAAGAAAATTACTTCAACCTCCTACGAAAGCCTCTCACTGGTAACTATTACCTTAAAAAGTGGGTCTGATGTGAATGTTGCTTTGAATGATGCGCAACGTAAGGTTAACTCCATTTTATCGCAGTTGCCCGAAGACGTTGACCCGCCATCGTTAAATAAATTCTCGTTGGATGACCTGCCTATCATTACCATGTCGGCAACTGCCAAAATGGATGATGCACAATTTTATGACCTTGTAAAAAACCGCCTGGTACCTACTATCTCAAGGGTTGAAGGTGTGGCTCAGGTGAATATCATCGGTGGGCGCGAACGTGAAATACAGGTAAATATTGATGAAAATAAACTTGAAGCGTACGGATTATCTCTGCTTTCTGTACAACAGGCGATTCAATCGTCTAACCTTGATTTCCCTACCGGCAGTATCCGCACGGAAAACCGGGATATCCTTGTACGATTGGCAGGAAAGTACGCATCAATTAACGAATTAAGAAATCTTGTCGTGTCTGATAAAAACGGCATTCAGGTTCGCTTAATCGATGTTGCAGATGTTCAGGATTCTCAAAAAGATGTAGAAAAGCTGGCTCGTGTGGATCGTAAAGCATCTATCGCTTTACAAATTATCAAGCAATCTGATGCCAATGCCGTTGAGGTGAGTGCCGGTGTTAAAAAGAACATCGAACTTTTAAAAGGCGATTATAAAAATATTGCACTTGATTTAACAATCGCCAACGACAGCTCTGTATACACGCTGGAATCCGCCGACGCGGTAATCCATGACTTGTTTATTGCCGTAATTCTGGTGGCATTTGTAATGCTATTCTTCTTGCATAGTTTGCGAAATGCCGCTATCGTAATGGTGTCTATTCCGGCATCGCTTATTGCAACCTTCATAGGTATTAACATGCTGGGTTATACCCTAAATCTGATGTCGTTATTGGGTTTGTCTCTAGTGGTGGGTATCCTGGTGGACGATGCAATTGTGGTTTTGGAAAACATCTACCGCCACATGGAAATGGGCAAGAATCGGGTTCGGGCTGCTTTTGATGCAACTAAAGAAATCGGTTTTACGGTAACATCCATCACCTTGGTAATTGTGGTGGTGTTCTTCCCGATTGCTATCAGTACAGGTTTAGTGTCTGATATCTTGCGTCAGTTTTGTATGGTGGTAATTATCGCAACCTTACTGAGTTTGCTTACCTCATTTACCATTGTACCTTTATTATCATCACGTTTCGGAAAACTGGAACATATTAAAGGAAACAATCTGTTCGGACGAATAATTTTAAGCTTTGAAAGAGGCCTTGACAAATTTACAGAATGGATTACCGACATATTAAAATGGTCTTTAGGGCATAAGAAAACCGTTCTTGGGGGTACGCTGGCCTTGTTATTCGCTTCGATCGCATTGCTTGGGGCTGGTTATATTGGAACCGAATTTTTCCCAAAAAGTGACCGCGGACAATTCATTGTTCAGATAGAATTGCCGAAAGATGCATCTATTGAACAAACCAATCTAATCACCGCTAAGGCCGAGCAGTTTTTAAGTAAAAAGCCAGAGGTAACTAAACTAATTACTACTGTAGGGCAATCCAGCGATGGTTCGGGAGCACAGCAGTCTCCGGCTTATTCATCCGAAATTACAGTTCAATTGGTTGAACGAAAAGAGCGTGCAGACCGTGCCGATGTATACGCTGCAAAAATCAAGAAGGAGCTTTCTCCTTTATTGGTGGGAGCAAAAGTAAAAACCACACCAGTAAGCATTTTGGGAAGTGCAGAACGGGCACCGGTAGAAGTAATTGTTAGAGGTAGTGAGTTGGATAGCGTTTTTAAATTTGCCGAAGTGGTTAAATCTAAACTTGCTGGCATCAGCGGAGCTACGGAAGTTAAGCTTTCTGTTGAAGGCGGTAACCCGGAGGTTAAAGTACAGGTTGACCGCGATAAAATGTCGGCACTCGGACTAAACCTCCAACCCGTGGGTGCAACCATGCAGACAGCATTCAACGGAAATACTAATGGCAAATTCCGCCAGGGCGAATATGAATATGATATAAACATCCGCCTCGATAACTTCAATCGAAAAAGCATTGATGATGTTAGGGAGTTAACCTTTATTAATAGTACCGGACAGAAAATCCGCCTGGATCAATTTGCTACCGTAGCTGAAAGTTCAGGGCCCTCAAGACTGGAACGCCAGGATAAGTCGACTAAGGTTTCTGTTCAGGCACAGGTAGTTGGACGCCCTTCGGGAACAATTTTCTCAGAGCTGGATACCAAGATTAAGGATTTACCTCGGCCTGCCGGAGTAAGTTATCTTTTCGGTGGCGACATGGAGAATCAGAGTGAAGGATTTGGAACTTTAGGTATCGCATTGCTGATGTCTATCGTTTTGGTGTACCTCATCATGGTGGCACTGTATAATAATTACATACATCCTTTCGTTGTATTGTTCTCTATTCCGCTTTCGATTATAGGGGCGTTGCTGGCACTGGCGCTAACAAACAATTCGCTTAATATTTTCACCATTCTGGGATTAATTATGCTGATTGGCTTGGTTGCCAAAAATGCAATCATCCTGGTGGATTTTACCAACCAGCAAATTGCCGAAGGTAAAAGTGTACGGGAATCGTTAATTGCCGCAAACCATGCCCGCTTGCGCCCGATATTGATGACAACTATCGCGATGGTGATCGGTATGCTTCCAATCGCAATTGCGCAGGGAGCCGGCGCTGAGTGGAAAAATGGCCTAGCCTGGGTTATCATCGGGGGATTGGTGAGTTCATTATTCTTAACCCTGATTATTGTTCCGCTTGTTTATGAGGCTTTCGATAAGATCATCCGAAGGTTTAATAAAAACAAAAAGCATCAGGACATTGGTGCTCTTATGCAGGAACCGTATACAGATGAAATTTTAGAAGAAGAATTCGAGGTTTTAGAATATCAGAGATAATCCTTAAGTGGTTAGTTTAGAGTGAGTGAGAGTGATGGGGGACGCTGGAGAGTGTCCCCTTTTTTATTAGAAGCGTCTGTTAGTTTGGCGAAGATTCGCAGCTGCGAGATCACCTCCTACCCCGAAATATACTTACCTCCCGGCAATTTATTTACCAGCCAAACAATCATTCCCGAAATACCCAGACAAGTAACAAGTGTAACCACAATTCCAGTTGCTGGGTTAACCCAAAAACAATTCAACCCTTTTTTAGCCAATTCAGACAATACAAGAACATGCACCAGATATATTCCAAAACTGTACTTGCAAACAAAAGAACGAATGCTTTCAAATATCTTAAACTTAAACTCGAAATTGCTGACAAGCATAAATACGCCTGAAGCTGTTAGTAGTACATTTGGTGTTAAAAACCCATAGAACAAAGAATCAAATTGTCCCTTCTCCTGGGTATATAGCCATGTTCCTAAAATCGTAATTGCAATTCCTGCTATTAACGATAACCACGAATAAAGCTTAGGCCAGTTTCCTTGCTTCCGTTTCAACGATAAATAATAACCAAGAACCAGGTATCCCAAAAATCCTGAAAAGTACGACAAATCGAAATTCGGCTTATGCCGGAATAATATAGGATGGCTTACCACCATCGTACCCATCCAGATAAAAAGGAAATACCTAACCTCCTTCTCTGTACAGGCCCTTACCGCCTTACTGATAATTGGTATAAAAAGGTATAAGCCAATAATCATATAGATATACCAAAAGTGGTAAGCAGCACCATGCGCTATTTTATTCCACACAAGCTCAAAAATAGCCTGGTAACCATCCTGAGGATACTTTATCAAATCATAGCCGATATAAACAACACTCCAAAACATAAAGGGCAGCAAAACCCTTATCACCCTCTTCTTCAAAAAGTATCTGATATGATATTCCTTGCCAAGTAGTAGAGCTCCCGAAAGCATTACAAATACCGGTACACAAAAACGAACCGAGCTATCAATAATATTGCCCAAATGCCAGGTAGCCGCGGACACTGCACCAAACTTATAAAGGATTGGAGAAGTTACATGAAGTAAAACCATAGCCACCGTTGCTATGATACGAAGATTGTCTGGCCAACTCTGCCGTTTTGGATGTTCCATTAAAATGAGGCTATCACACCTTAATATTCGACTAAAGTATTAACAATTGGCGGTATAAACACATTCGAATTATTACGCCGGGATATTTGATTTTGAAAAGAAATCCACACCGCCAAACATTTTTGCATTTAATATTTTATTACTATCACGGATGTAAAAACATTTAATTCAGCTAGATAAGAAAGTTCCTTTATATATTTAGGCAAGATTTAAATTCTATAATGAAACTACTTGCTATATCCGGAAGCTTAAAGAACACTTCTTCTAACACAGCTATAGTTAAGGCGATAAAAAGAATCGCTAACAATGTAGATGTAACTATTTATACCGCGCTTGGAGATTTACCGCATTTTAACCCTGACTTAGACAATGAGGATGCGCCGGAAACTGTGTCTGCTTTCAGAGAATTAATCAGGTCGAATGATGCTGTGCTTTTTTGCACACCTGAATATGCTTTCGGGATGCCTGGTGTACTAAAAAATGCATTAGACTGGACTGTTTCGTCGGGGGAGTTTGTTGAGAAACACGTTATTGCCCTTAGTGCATCTCCTTCGTTTATGGGAGGCGATAAAGCTCTTTCTTCCTTATTGCTAACTTTAAGTGCTCTTTCAGCTATAGTACCACAGGGCGCTCAGCTTAGTATTCCTGGAATTACTAAAAAGTTAGATGAGGAGGGAGAATTAATTGACCAATCAACAGAGATTGCGTTAAAAGGTGTCCTCTTGGCGCTCACAGAATCATTGGAAAAACAAAACATATTAAATTAATTATGACAAACCTAAACATTCCTCAAGGCTATCAGGCCGTAATGCCGTACTTAATTTTAAGAGACGCGAACGGCTTTTTAGATTTCACGAAAAAGGTTTTTAATGCTACCGAAAAAATGAAACATATGCGTGACGAACTCATTATGCACGCGGAGATTCAGATCGATGGAAGCACTATTATGTTTGCTGAAAGCACCGAGGAATACGAGCCGCATACGGCGGGGCTTTTCGTATATGTGAAAAATGCCGACGAAACTTATCAAACAGCCTTAAACAATGGTGCAACATCAATACTTGCTCCTCGTGACCAGGATTATGGTAGAAGCGCAGGAATTAAAGATCCTTGTGGCAACACATGGTGGATAACTACCGCGAATTAAAGAGCAGAGAACGCATAAAAAGCTAAACAACAAAGGCTCCAGATGGAGCCTTTGTTGTTTAGCTTTTATCTCGTATTAGATATGTAAAGCTCTATTTCCAGTTGCGGCTAAAGCAGCTTCTTTGAATGATTCAGTAAATGTTGGGTGAGCATGGCTGATACGGCCAATATCCTCGGCAGACGCACGGAATTCCATAGCAACAACTGCTTCTGCAATCATATCTGCTGCACGAGGGCCAATCATATGAACACCAAGAATCTCATCTGTTTCAGCATCAGCTAAAACCTTAATTAAACCATCAATATCCATACTTGCACGGGCACGTCCACTCGCTTTGAAAGGAAACGAACCTGTTTTGTACTTTTTACCTTGCTCTTTTAACTGCTCCTCGGTGTAACCAACAGCAGCAACTTCTGGCCAGGTGTAAACTACACCCGGGATAAGGTTATAATTGATATGAGGTTTTTGTCCCGCAATAGTTTCAGCTACATATACACCTTCCTCTTCCGCTTTATGCGCCAGCATAGCACCTTTAACAACATCGCCGATAGCATAAACACCTTTCACAGAAGTTTCCAGGTGATCGTTTACCGGGATTTTTTTGCCGCGTTCTTCTAACTGGATACCGATTTTGTCTAGGCCTAAACCTTCTGTATATGCGGTACGGCCCACAGCAACGATGCAGTAATCACCTTCGATAGTAACTTTCTCACCTTTTGTATTATCGGCTGTCACTACAACTTTTTTACCTTTTACCGAGGCGCCTGTAACTTTATGACTTAATAAAAATTCGAATCCAATTTTTGACAAAGTTTTTTGAAGCTCTTTACCCAAAGTTTTATCCATGGTAGCAATAATGCTGTCAACATATTCAACAACAGTAACTTTTGAACCAAGGCGGGCATAAACAGAGCCTAACTCCAATCCAATTACACCACCACCAATTACAATAAGGTGTTTAGGAACTTCCTGAAGATTTAAAGCTTCAGTTGAAGTAATGATACGTTTTTTATCAATAGGAAGAAACGGAAGCGCAGTCGGTTTAGAACCAGTTGCAACAATTACGTTCTTTGTAGTAATAGTTTCCTCACCACCGTCTGCTTTAGTAACCTTTATAGTGTTCTTGTCCACAAAAGAACCAAGGCCATGGAATGTAGTGATTTTATTCTTCTTCATCAGGAAGGTAATACCGCCAGTTGTTTGCTCCACCACCTCGTTTTTACGCTTAATCATTTGAGGAAGGTCAACACTTAAATCTTTTAAGTTGATGCCATGAGTTTTAAAAGTGTGGGCAGCATTATGATAATGCTCAGAAGAATCTAAAAGCGCTTTTGAAGGGATACAGCCTACATTAAGGCATGTACCACCATAAGTACTGTATTTTTCTACGATAGCTGTTTTAAGTCCTAATTGTGCACAACGGATTGCGGCTACATATCCGCCTGGCCCGCTGCCTATAACTGTTACGTCGAATTGCATGGATGAATTTTTGGTTGCCCAAAGTTAAACGATTAATGCTCTTTAGGAAAAGAAAATCCATTATATCTCCGGATGCCGCCTGAATTCTTTACTCCGATCAAACAAATAGCGGTAAGTGTGATGGGTTTTATAAATTTTAGCCCCAATTTGCTCCGCAACATGCATCATTCGCGGGTTAAAATCACCAATCCAGTTCATTTCTATGTCTTTATAAGGAACTTTGTCCTTTATTGCTTTTGCAGCGGCAACAATAAGCGCAATTTCAACACCTTTGCGCTGAAATGCAGGAACGATTCCAAAAGCCAGGCCCGACATTGAACGTGTTGCTCCGGTCCATTTATTAAAAAGCAATCTTAATTTTCCGAAGGAATCCAGCTTACCATCAACATACTTTACGAATAGCTGATTCAATTCCGGAATGCTTATAAAAAACCCGATTGGCTCATCTTTATAGTAAGCAAACCATATAATGCGCTCGTCAATAACTGGCTTGAGGGAATTTACAAGTTTGCATGCCTCCACTTTTTCCATCTCCCCCACCCCTTCATGGTTTACCCAAGCCTTGTTATAAATCAGCCTGAAATCTTCCGCGTATTTGTCAATTTTACTTTTCTCAATATGCCTGAAAGAATAATCTTCATTTCTCATAACGCGCTCTGCTACAGCAACCAGTGTTTTAGGCATTGGTAAATGAACAGCTCTGATATAAGTGAATTGTTTAAAATATAACTGGAAGCCATAAGCCTCAAATAAATCTTTGTAATACGGGAAATTATAGTTGCAGCAATAACCGGGTTCGAAAAAACCATCTGCCAATACCCCCCACCAACGTTCCCTGCTTCCCAGGTTTACCGGACCGTCCATTGCTTGCATTCCCTGCTTCTGTAACCACTGGCGGGCAACATCAAACAATAAGAAAGCAGCTTCTCTATCATCTATGCAATCAAAAAAGCCAATTCCGCCGGTCGGTTGTTCCTCCAAATAAGCTGTTATGGGATTAATAAAAGCAGCTAGCCTCCCCAGCACCCCGCCATCTTCATCCTTTAAAAGCCAGCGCTTACAATTATCATCCTTAAGAAGCTTGTTCTTCTCCGTATCAAAAACTTTAGAAACATCTTCATCCAAGGGGCGTATATAGTTTTTATCATTGGCATAGTGAAACGTAGGAAACTCTATAAATTCTTTGATCTGTTGTAGCGTTTTAACTTCGGTTAATATCATATTCAGATAGCTTTTTTATGGAAAAAAGCGCTATGGACGTATTTTAACAATTATAGTTATTTAAAACTGTTTCAAATTATTTACCTTAAACATAAAATGAAAAGATTTCGATTTTGGCTACTAATTCCCATCCTGTTTTTTAGCCTGGCTGCATCTGCGCAGCACTTAGAAAGCTTTTCCAAAGCCGATACATTACGCGGGACACTTAGTCCGCTGCGAACTTGCTATGATATCAACTATTATCATCTCGACATCCGGGTGGATGTTGGCCAACAATTTATATCTGGCTCAAACCGCTTTAAATTCACGGCAACCCGAGACTTTAACAAACTTCAATTCGATCTTTTTGACAATTACGAAATCGAAAAAATAATTTATCACGGAAAGGAATTAGAGTATACAGCCGAATACGATGCAGTGTTTATTAAATTTCCTGCAATAATAAAAAAAGGCAGCAAAGCCGAGTTTACGGTTTTCTATTCTGGTACACCAATGATTGCCCAAGATGCACCATGGGGAGGCGGGTTTGTGTTCACCGAGGATGCAGGTACAGCTCCGTGGGTTAGTGTAGCCTGTCAAGGCCTGGGCGCTAGCGCATGGTGGCCCAACAAAGACCATCAATCTGACGAAGTAGACAGCATGTTAATTAGCGTCACTGTTCCACGTGGCCTAAAAAATATAAGTAATGGAAGGTTAATCTCCACCGAAGTGCAACCCGATGGATCTACAAAGTTTAATTGGTTTGTTTCCTATCCGATTAACAATTACAATGTGACGCTGAACATTGGAGATTTCGCCCACTTTTCCGACGAATATATTGGATTAAAGGGTAAGTTAACTCTTGATTATTACGTGCTTCGCGAAAACCTTAACAGAGCTAAGGCCCAATTCGAGCAGGTAAAAAAGGTATTAAAAAGTTTTGAATATTGGTTCGGCCCGTATCCATTTTATCGTGACGGCTACAAACTGATTGAAACGCCATATCTTGGAATGGAGCACCAGAGCGCAATTTCATACGGCAATAAATACAAAAATGGCTATCTCGGTTCAGACTTGTCAAAAACTGGGCTCGGATTGTTTTGGGACTATATTATCGTTCATGAGTCTGGACATGAATGGTTTGGCAACAACATAACCTCAAAAGACCTTGCGGATTTATGGATACACGAAAGCTTTACTACTTATTCGGAAGCTCTTTATATCGAAAGCCAACAGGGAAAAAAAGCTAGTGTGCAGTATCTTAACGGGCTTCGTCATACTATTCAGAACGACAGTACAATTATAGGCCCTTATAATGTAAACCGGGAAGGTTCTGAAGACATGTACTTTAAAGGAGCGAACTTACTGCATACCATCCGAACAATAATTAATAATGACCAGCAGTGGCTCCGGATTTTGAGAGGCTTAAACCAAACTTTTAAGTTAAAAACAGTTACATCAGAACAGATTATTGGCTACATTAACAAACAATCTGGCAAAAACTTAACGCCAGTTTTCGACCAGTACCTGCGTTTTAAAGACATTCCGACTCTTGTATTAACACGGGCATCTGCGAATTCGGTCGCCTATAAGTGGCAATCAGATGTTAAAGGCTTTAATATGCCGGTTAAAGTTAAACTCCCAGGAACCAGTGAGTGGCAGTTAATTCAACCGACAAATGTTGCCAAAATATTAACTGTACCAGGGACTTCCTCAGAGTTACTTATCGATACCGACAACTTTTATATTAAAACGAAAATATCAGCAAATTAATGTAACCATTATTAATCCTGGGCGTCATATCTATCTAAACATTTAATAATATGAAAACAACGCTTGCATCGTTCGGCTGGCTGCTACTTTTAGTTCCTTTTATAAGCGTGGCCGGCACTAAAACTATTTTTCACTCAGTAAATACTAACAAACTGGATGAAGATCTACGCGAGCTTCAGCCTTTCCATGGAATTGAATTAAGCGGTTCATCCGAAGTGCGGGTAACATTTGGATCTAAAGAGGAAGCCAGGCTCGAAGGCAGTTCTGAAGATATACAATTGCTGGAAACCAAAGTTGAGAACGGCATTCTTAAAATCAGGAACAAAAAATCTGGCTGGAATTGGAAGGGGGGCAAGGTAAAAGTATATGTCACTGCCAAATCAATTAACAGTGCAGTAGTAAGCGGCTCGGGAAACCTGGACCTTAGCCAATCTTTTAAAACCGATAAACTGAACATGGTAGTAAGTGGTTCTGGTAGTATCGAAGCAGCGTTCGAAGCTGAAACCGTAAATGCAGCAATAAGCGGCTCTGGTAGCATTAAAAGCACAGGCTCCTCAAAAAGCTCTAATATCCGTGTCAGCGGCTCAGGAAATTTCAACGGTAAAAAACTTATCTCCGATTCAACAAACATTCAAATAAGTGGGTCTGGACAAGCTAATATCCACGCCGAAAAATCAATAAATGCACAACTAAGCGGATCTGGAGGAGTACGCTATTCGGGAAATCCGGAGGTAAAAGTTTCAAAAAGCGGGTCTGGTTGGATTTCAAAAATATAAACAGTCCTGAAAACATCTTAACCACAGAATATAAAAGAAGAAGGCCGCCCAGTTAGTGGACGGCCTTCTTCTTTATATTCTAAGTTCTTTTACTTAAACACCTAACAATAGTCTTGTAGGATCTTCTAACAGTTGTTTCACTTTTACAAGGAAACCTACAGACTCACGTCCATCAATAATACGGTGGTCATAAGATAAAGCCACGTACATAATTGGGCGAATAACAACCTGCCCGTTAATTGCAACAGGACGCTCAACAATGTTATGCATACCTAAAATTGCAGATTGAGGAGCATTGATGATTGGAGTAGATAACATCGAACCGAACACACCACCATTAGTAATAGTAAATGTACCACCAGTCATTTCTCCAATAGTCAACTTATTCTCGCGAGCTTTAACAGCCAAGCCAATAACTGCTTTTTCAATACCTGCCAAAGATAATTGCTCTGCATTACGAATAATCGGAACAACTAAGCCTTTAGGTGCAGAAACTGCAATTGATACGTCAACGAAATCGCTATAAACAACCTCTTCGTTTTCAATACGTGCGTTAACCGCAGGAAACTCTTTTAGAGCCTCGCAAACTGCTTTGGTAAAGAAAGACATGAAGCCTAAACCAACGCCATGAGTTTCTTTAAACTTATCCTTGTATTTAGCACGAATGTCCATAATCGGCTTCATGTCTACTTCGTTAAAAGTAGTTAGCATAGCCGTTTCGTTTTTCACAGATACCAAACGTTTAGCAATCGTTTTACGCAAGCCAGACATTTTTTCCCTGCGTTCGTTTCTCAAACCAGCAGGAGCTTCAACAGCAGGAGCTGAAGGAGCAGGCGCTGCTGCTTTAGGAGCCTCAGCTTTTTTCTCCGCTTTTAACGCGTCTTCCTTAGTGATACGGCCGCCTACACCTGTTCCTGAAACAGAATTTGCATTAACACCTTTTTCTGCCAGGATTTTTGCAGCAGAGGGAGATGGAGTGCCAGCAGCGTAAGATTTATCTGATTGAACCGCAGGTTTAGCTTCTGCTGACGGGGCAGCTTGTTGAGCCGGAGCAGCAGCCACAGCACTACCAGATTCAATTGCACATACAATCGCTCCGATTTCTAATGTATCGCCTTCTTTGGCTACGTATTTTAAAACACCCGGAACTTCGGCAGTTAATTCAAATGTCGCTTTATCAGACTCAAGCTCTGCAATTTGCTCGTCCATAGCAACTACTGAACCCTCTGGCTTTAACCAGCGTGAAAGTGTTACTTCAGTAATAGATTCACCAACAGGTGGAACTTTTACTTCTACAGTCTTGCTTTCGCCTTGAGCGGCAGGTGCACTTTCAGCTTGCGGAGCAGGAGCTGCCGTAGCATTTACAATTGCACCATTTTCTTCAACAGAAGCAACCAAAGCGCCAATTGCTAAGGTATCGCCTTCTTGTGCTATTACTTTTAAAGTTCCTGCCTTTTCAGCCGTTAACTCAAAAGTGGCTTTATCAGATTCAAGTTCAGCGATAACTTCATCCATTTCAACATGGTCACCATCCTTTTTTATCCAACGAGATAGGGTTACTTCTGAAATTGATTCGCCTACCGGCGGAACTTTGATCTCTAAACTCATAGTTTTTTATATTCTTATGTAATACTGGTTAATCTACGTTTACAACTTTTTTAGTTGTATCTACTATTGCTTTTTTAACTTCTTTGCCTGCTACATCTTCAAAGGCCTTTCCAACGATATATAATTGTTGAGAGATGTGCTGTTTTGCATAGCCCGTTGCTGTACTGCTAGCTTCTTTTCTTGAAATTACGTCAAGGTTAAGTTCAGATTTTCTGAATTTGCGGCAAATATACGGCCAAGCCCCCATGTTTTCAGGTTCTTCTTGTACCCAGAAGAACTCGGCATGAATATATTTATTTTTTAACTCGCGAAGTTGTGTTATTGGAGTTGGATATAACTGTTCAACACGGACAATCGCCACATCCTTACGCTGGTCTGCTTGTTGTTTCTCCAACAAATCGTAATAAACTTTACCAGTACAGAACAATACGCGTTTAACATCTTCTGCACTTGCAAAAGTATCATCAATTACTTCACGGAAGCCACCCTCAGTAAATTCGTCAATTGTACTTACACAAAGCGGATGGCGTAATAGGCTCTTTGGCGTAAATACAACCAATGGCTTACGGAAATCACGCTTCAACTGACGACGTAACAAGTGGAAATAGTTGCCTGGTGTAGTTATGTTAGCAACTTGAATATTGTTATTTGCGCAAAGTTCAAGGAAACGTTCAATACGGGCAGAAGAGTGCTCGGGGCCCTGGCCTTCGTAACCATGTGGAAGCAACATTACCACCCCGTTAGAACGCTGCCATTTAGTTTCTGCACTTACAAGGAATTGGTCGACAACAATTTGAGCACCGTTAAAGAAATCTCCGAATTGTGCTTCCCAAATGGTTAAGGAATGAGGGTTTGCTAAAGCATAACCATACTCAAAACCTAAAACACCGTATTCAGATAAGTGCGAGTTATATATATCGAATTTGGCAGAAGCATCACCATTTTTTATCTGAGTTAATGGGATGTATTCTTCTTCCGAATCCTCCACTTTAACTACAGCATGGCGATGAGAGAATGTTCCACGTTCAACATCCTGGCCGCTTACACGCACACGGAATCCCTCGCTTAACAAAGTTCCGTAAGCCATTAACTCGCCCATTGCCCAATCAAACTTTTTATTCTCGACCATCTTCTTGCGGTCGTCAAAAAGCTTCTCAATTTTCTTAAAGAACTTCTTGTCTGAAGGAAGAGTCGTTAATGTATTAGCAACGCTAAGAAGGCTCTCTTCAGAAACAGAAGTTTGGGCTTTTACTTCAATGTCTTCAGCAGTCGCCAGCCTTAAGCCAGTCCACGCTCCAGAGAACATTGGATTAGGTTCGTAGATATGGTTTTCTTTAGACTCATTTAAGCGCTCCTGTAGAAGTGCTCTGAAGTCCTTTTCCATTTCTGCTGCAAGGTTTGCGTCAACACTACCTTGCTCTTGTAATTTTTTATTATAGATCTCCCTTGGATTAGGGTGTTTCTCAATTGCTTTGTATAATAATGGCTGGGTGAACTTTGGTTCATCAGACTCATTGTGTCCATAACGGCGGTAGCATAGAACATCAATAAACACGTCGTTATTATAACGCTGGCGATATTCTACTGCTAAGTTAATTGCATAAACTAAAGCCTCAACATCATCACCATTTACATGGAATACCGGAGACTGAGTTACCTTAGCAATATCAGTACAGTAAGTAGATGAACGGGCATCTTTGAAGTTGGTGGTGAAACCAACCTGGTTATTAATTACCAAGTGAATAGTACCACCGGTTTTGTAACCATCAAGCTTAGCCATTTGTAATACTTCATAAACAATGCCCTGGCCGGCAACTGAAGCATCGCCATGTATTAAGATTGGAGCGATACGGCTATTATCGCCGCCGTATTTGAAATCAATCTTCGAACGTACGATACCTTCCACAACAGGGTCAACTGTCTCTAAGTGTGAAGGGTTAGGACAAAGGCTTAAATGTACTTTTTTGCCTGAATCTGTAGTTACGTCAGTTGAAAAGCCTAAGTGGTATTTTACGTCACCATCAAATGGTTTAGATTCATCATAACCCTTGCCTTCAAACTCAGCAAAAATATCGCTGTATGTTTTGTTCATGATATTGGCAAGAACGTTTAGGCGGCCACGGTGAGCCATACCAATAACGAACTCTTCAATACCTAAATCAGCACCTTTTACTATTACAGAGTCAAGAGCAGGAATAACCCCCTCTGCTCCTTCTAAAGAAAAACGTTTTTGACCTAAGAATTTTGTACCAAGGAAGTTTTCAAAAACAACAGCCTCATTTAATTTTTTAAGGATACGTTTTTTTGTATCAATAGAAAAATTTGGTTTGTTACGTTCTCTTTCTAATCTTTCCTGAAACCATTTTACTTTTTCCGGATGACGGATATATGTATACTCAGATCCTATAGATTGGCAATAGGTCTCTTCAACAAGGCTTAAAATATCCTTTAAAGTTGCCGGGCCTAAACCAACTTCAACACCAGCATTAAATACAGTACTTAAATCAGCATCACTTAATCCAAATGTTTCAAGCTCTTTACCAGGGAAATACTTACGGCGCTCTCGAACAGGGTTTGTCTTAGTAAATAAGTGGCCTCTGTCACGATATCCGTGAATAAGGTTTAACACCTTAATTTCTTTTAAAAAGTGCTCTGGAGTTTCGCCACCGGCAACATTTGCTTCAGAACCACGTCCAAAATCAAAACCCTCAAAAAACTTTTGCCAGCCAAAATCAATTGATTCGGGGTCCTCTTTGTACGACTGGTAAAGTGAATCTATATAAGCTGAATCTGCGTTACTGAGATAAGATAAATTATCCATGTATTATTAATTCTAAGGTAGCGGCAAAAATAAAAGTTTAACCTTATAATAAGCCACTTATTTTATATTTATTGAATTTTTATGATTTGTACCATGTTTTTTACGCTAATTTAGAGTGCTTAACTCCAAAAGCCACCTCTTTATATTCAAATCTTCAGCAATCTCCTCAGATTTTGCTGATAAAGGGCGATTTGAGGACATAATTTCACCCCCAATCAGGTAAGCCCAGCCTCCCCAATCGCTCGCCGGGGAATAATCAATAGACTTTTCTTCAAAATATGCTGCTCCTGCATGCCATAAGACATCCAAATCTTTAACGAGAAATGAGGCGACATACTGTTTTATTTTATCATTAACATAGCCGCTGAAGTTTAATTCGCGCATACAAGCATCAATCAACGTAACTCCAGTTTTTCCATGTTGCCACTTTAAAAAGCGTTCTTGTTCGCCTTCGCTCAAGCCCCGCTTGGGTTGTAATTCCTCAAGTACCGTGCTGCCATGCTTTTTGAGCATAAACCTAAAAAAATCCCTCAATTGTAATTCGAGAATAATCTTAGCAGTTGCATCATTGCTACCCTGGCGCCCTTTGTGGTTTTTCACCGCCCAGTAAACCTCTCTGGATGACAGGCAGCCTGTTGCTAGCCACGGAGAAAGCTTTGATGTAGACATTGAGTTGCGCACGGCCTTTCCTTTTGGCTCTTCACTGAAAAGAAAGCTGTTCAACCTCAGCAGGCCTTCCTGCTCGCCTCCTATAAAAACTGAATCAGGTTCTTTTCCAGACTCGACGATCTCCTCTACATTCAAATCTGATAATGCCGGCAATTGCCCGGTTTCCATCCCCTTGGGAATGCGGATATAACCCGGAGTATCAAAGCATGGCTTAACCACACTATCTCTTTCTATCTTCTTGCGAAATGCAGCAAAATCATTAGGAATATTTTTAATGGGAAAAGGTAGATCTTCTTTATGGTAGAGTGTGTGTCCGATGAAATGCTTAAGATTAATCTGCTTTTTCCAAAGAGCTTCTTCAACGATTGCTGAAATATCCGTTTCCATTGAAGCCACCTCGCGGTGATGGTATACTTCAGAAACATTATACTCGCCACATATCTCTGGAAGGATATCTTCAGGCTTGCCAAACTTAACAATTAAGTCTCCGCCTAACTGCTTAAGCGATTCCCGCAAAGCTTTAACGCTTTCTAAAAGAAATTTGGTTCTTAAGGCCCCTGTCTTCCGTGTCCCATATTGGGTAAGTTCAAAATACCGGGGATCAAAGCAATATACCGGAACTATTTGCTCGGCTCTTCTAACCGCTTCTAACAGAATCTCATTATCATGAATCCGTAAATCATTTCTAAACCAAACCAAAATGGTTTTCCCACTCATACAGCCTTTTTTGTAAGTTTTGCAAATTACTTAATTTTCCCTTATTGACTAGAAATAAATACACTAATAGGCATCAATAATTACACCTGGTAGACATATTTTGGGCTCATTAATAAAAGCATACCTCTTAACGCTAAAAATTGTCAGAAAAATACGCGAGGGACTTCACAATTCACTTTACAGATTGATTGCTGACATGTTTCTCCCACTGCCTTCAATTAACTAAACCTTAAGTTATTTTTTCGGAAAGCTACTTTGACTAAACTTAAAAATAACTTACCTTTAAGACTCTAACCTCCTGTGAATTAAACTTATGAAAACAGTAAAACAGATTTTACACAGCAAGCCGTCGGCAATTTATTCTGTAAGTCCAAGATCTTCGGTTTACCATGCTCTGCAAGTTATGTTGGAAAAGAACATTAGTGCCTTACTAGTAATGGATGGAAAGGTATTATATGGAATTTTCACGGAAAGAGACTATGCCCGAAAAATTGCACTTCACGGCCGTTCATCGAAAGAAACTGCAGTTGAAGAAGTAATGACATCCGACTTACTTAGTGTATCTCTTAAGGATTCTATTGATTACTGTATGAAGGTAATGACAAGTAGCCATATAAGGCATTTGCCGGTTTTAGAAAATGGAGAGGTCTACGGAATGGTTTCTATCGGCGACGTTGTTAAAAACATTATCGAATCTCAGAAAGCAGCCATAGAATATCTTGAAACCTATATTGTTAGTTAATTGAGGATAACCCGGGCTATTTTTTCAGCCCTTGCTTTTTCTCGTACCAAGGTAATTTATTGAAGTCCATAACCAGGCGATCAACTATCCTGTTGTTTTCCAGATGCTCAATAACAATTTCCTCAACGTCACTTAATTGAACATTGCTATAAAACACGCCTTCAGGATAAACAACAACGCTTGGCCCAGCTTCGCAGGCCTCTAAACATCCTGTCCTCTGGGCTCTGATTTCAGTATTTAAACCTTTATCTTTAATAAGCTTTTTAAAAGCAGCAACCAAGGCCATACCATGCCCCTCGCCACAACTAACCCGCGAGCCCTCAGGGCGCTGATTGGTACAAATAAAAACGTGTTTGGTAAATAACATAACGAAACCAAAAGTAACAATAAATTAAGATAGCAATGGCAAAAACGGTACTTATTACAGGCGGCAGCGGGTTGATCGGCAAACACCTCAGCTCGTTATTATTAAATAGCGGCTATCAAGTCAATCATTTATCGCGCAAAGCAAGCCAATCTATCAACAATGTGAAAGTATTTAAATGGGACATCGAATCTGGAGAGATTGATGAACAGTGTATTGATGGAGTAGACGCTGTGGTACATCTGGCAGGGGAAGGCATTGCATCCAAGCCCTGGAGAAATTCTCAAAAGGAAAAGCTAATTAAAAGTAGGGTTGATTCCATAAATCTATTGTATTCCCTTCTTAAATCCAGGGCCAATCATCAGGTAAAAGCCATTATCTCAGCATCCGGAGTAGGATATTACGGCAACCGTGGCGATGAATTACTGAACGAAAGTAGCTCCCCCGGAACCGATTTTATGGCGCACATTTGCGTAGAGTGGGAAAAGGCTGCAGACGAAGGCAGGCACCTAGGCTTGAGAGTAAGCAAGTTACGCACAGGTGTTGTTTTAACCAACGATGGCGGCGCATTGCCGCAAATAGCAGGCCCAATCAAAGCGGGTTTCGGAGCTCCGCTAGGCAAAGGAACGCAATGGATGCCCTGGATTCATTTGGATGACCTGATTTCTTTATATAAACATGCTCTTGAGAATGAAAACATGGAAGGCGTTTTCAATGCCGCCAGCCCTAATCCAGTTACAAATGAAGAACTCACAAAGGCCATTGCCCAGCAATTAAACAAACCATTATGGCTACCAAAGGTGCCAGAAATTTTTCTGAGGCTGGCACTTGGCGAAATGAGTAGTGTGTTGCTAAATAGCACAAAAACGACATCGGATAAAGTTCAGGAAGCCGGATTTAAATTTACCATTGAGACCATTCAGCAAGCTTTAAAAAACATCTATGCAGGATAGTAAAAATGTGTGCATTTTTTGGTTTAGGAGAGATCTAAGGTTAGAAGATAATGCAGGCTTATACCATGCTTTACGATCAGGAGTGCCGGTATTGCCTTTATTTATTTTTGATACAAATATCCTGGATAAACTTGAAGACAGGGATGATGCCAGAGTGACATTTATATACCATCATTTAGATCTATTAAATACGCAACTGAAGAAACTCGGAACCCAGTTATTTATAAAACATAATTCTCCAGAAAATGCATGGAAAGAGCTATTTGATGAATATGAAGTAAAAGCCATCTACACCAATAATGATTATGAGCCTTATGCCAGCAAACGAGATTCTATTGTCAAGTCGATGGCAGAAGAAAAAGGAGCTGGTTTTCATTCCTTTAAAGACCAGGTAATCTCGAGAAAAACGAAGTTGTTAAGAGCGAGGGAAATCCGTATACTGTCTTTACAGCATACAAACGCAAATGGTTTGAAAAGCTCCGTCCTGAATTTCACCTGAAGCCCTACCCAACAAAAAAGTATGCTGGTAATTTCCTGCAAGCAAAACCTACTAATCTACCATCTCTTGAGTCTTTGGGATTTACAGAAAGCTTACTTGAGTTTCCAGATAAGGAATACCAGAGCATCATCGAGAATTACAATAAAACCAGAGACTTTCCAGCCATAGAGGGCACTTCGAAAATCAGCGTCCACCTTAGGTTTGGGACAATCAGCATACGGGAATTGGCAGCGGATGCGTACAAAGCAACGGAGCAGACCTGGCTCTCAGAACTTGTCTGGCGGGATTTCTATGCCATGATCTTATGGCACTTTCCTTATTCCGCAACATCTTCATTTAAAAAGGATTTTGACAATATTAAATGGAAAAACGATGAAGAAGAATTTTCCTTATGGTGCGAGGGAAAAACAGGATACCCAATTGTAGATGCAGGAATGCGCCAGCTAAACAAAACTGGCTGGATGCATAATCGAGTTAGAATGATCGTCGCCAGTTTCTTGTGCAAGCATCTTCTGATAGACTGGCGATGGGGCGAAGCCTATTTTGCCAGAAAATTAATTGACTATGACATGGCAAGTAATGTGGGCGGGTGGCAATGGGCTGCAGGCACTGGCAACGATGCGGCCCCTTATTTTAGAATATTTAACCCCGATTTACAAACCAAAAGGTTCGATCCGAAATTACATTACGTGAAAAAATGGGTGCCGGAATTTGATGATCCATTTAAATATCGAATGCCAGTTGTCAATCACCAAAGAGGACGAGACAGAGCTCTGAAACAATACAAGCTAGCCCTCGAAAAATAAGAAAACCGCCTTTTATGGGCGGTTTCCTCTATTTATAAATAAAATTCATGATTAAAATTATTCTGAAGTTACCGACACATTGGTCACCTTTACCATAAAGTCAAGGCATGAAGCGGTCGGTATGGTTGCTACACCGTAAGCATCTCTGCTTCCAGACAAGCCATATCCTAACAAGGAAGGAATTATTAAACGGATAGATCCGCCTTCTTTAATGAACGGAATACCTTTTTGCCAACCTCGGATAACATCCTTTAGAACAAACGTAGCCGGGCTCCCCTCCTTTGCCTGATCGAAAACCTTCCCATTGAAGAACTTGCCTGTATATTCAACCGAAATAGTTGAATCAACTTTTATCGAACTTCCTGTACCTGCATTTTCTACCTTGTAATATAAATTTGCAATAACAGAATCAGGATTAGATTTATCTGGATTACCAACTTTAACGGGTAGTGTTGAAAAGCCGGTCAGCCCGTTGGCTGTCAAGTATTTCGAAATACTCTGATCATCGTACTCATGTATCTTCTTCTCGTTAATAACTTTTATGGTGTACTCCAACGAGGCGTTAGCTGGTATAGAACCATATCCATTTATACCATAAGCCAGTCTTGACGGAACGATAACCTTTATTTCTCCACTTCTCTTTTTCAAATATTCTTTAACAGCATACTTCAATACGTCAGGATAACCTTTTTCCTTCCCAAAATAGCCTAAAAGGTCAGGATCAATAGCTCCTCCATAATAAGAATATCCAGCCCCTGCGCCGTAGCGGTTTCCAACAGCAAAGGTATCTGCAGAAACATACTGGCCGTCTAAAGATTTTATAGTGAAGATTAATGGAACAGCTTCATTGTACTGTAAATCATTCCCTGTCCCCTGCTTGCTTACAGAGTAATAAAAGGTATAGCCTAACGTATCCTTTTT
>CBIHNR010000077.1:0-24208 GCA_966211215.1 uncultured Pedobacter sp. | reverse complement strand
CCGGATTACCTGAACTGCCTGAGTAAAGAAGAATTTGTTATTCCATTTTCTGAGTTAGAACCTTTCAGAAAAGCCTCTATTTAGGGAATTGATACAATTTCTTTTTGTTCAGTACGGGCACTAAAATAGCCCAAAGCACCATTGCTAATATTGCTAATAGGGTTTGCGGGAGTGGTAGACGCTCCTCCCCGGCTACGGTTTTGCGAAAGCCCTTCCCAGTACTTGAATACAGGCTGGTCTATACATTGCATCTCTATATTTGCTTTATCGCCACTTTCAAGATCGACATCAAAATCAAATAATTCGCGGGTAACCATGTTTCCATCGTTAAAATCATCATCAAATACAAAAATGCTGTTCGATTTTATGCCATTAACACTTAACACAAAGCGATAATAATTCTTCACACCAGCCGGGTCGCGAAAGAGCAACTGGATAGACTTACGTTCATTATTAAAAACCTTCGTTGTATTAAAACCCAGAGAATCGATTGATACAGCCTGAGGCATGGTAGAGGTGGCGCTATATACATTCCCATTGTAGGTAACTTTTAATGTGTACGTTGTACCTGGCTGTCCGCGTAACCTTCGAGAACTATAAATACCTGGAGCACGCTCTCTAAAAATAAATTCTGTACCGCGGCTATCCGTTACGGCAACCATGGCTCCAGATACTCCTGGAAATACATTCAATGAACCAATGGGCGCAGACGTAGATATCCAAACTCCCTGAGTATCCGTTTTGTTACTGATATTTCCCTCAATTACTAAACGGGGGGCAGCATCGTTTAAATCCACATCGATAATATCTTCGCAGGATGAATAAATAAGTGCTGAAAACACCAGGAGAAAAATATATGGAGCTTTTTTCAGTCTCATTTTTCTAAAATTTAAAATTCCAGGCCACTGATGGAATTGCACCAAACAGGGAAGTCTGAACAGCCTGTGTTCTAAGAGGTTGTTGAGGGTCATCTTCAAACTCAATAACATAAGCATTATGCCTGTTATACACATTGTATAGGCTAAACGTCCAGCTTGATTGGTACTTTTTACCGGGCTTAGCTTCTAAAGTTGCAGCAAAATCAAGGCGATGGTAATCTGGCATACGGTACCCATTGCGCTCAGAATAATAATATTCAGTCCTGCCGTCCAACTGGTATTTGCCGCTTGGAAAAGTAACAGCATTGCCCGTATTGTAAACAAAAGTTGAAGAAAATGTCCAGCGCTTGCTTAATTTATATATTCCAACCAGGGAAAGGTCGTGCGTGCGGTCCTGCTTAGCCGGAAAATAGTTACCACTGTCAATAGCCGCAAAAGAGCGTTCGGTTCTTGATAAAGTATAACCAATCCAACCATTCAGCCTTCCGTACTTCTTCTTAAAAAACAACTCAATGCCATAAGCCCGGCCCTTGCCAAACAGCAGTTCCGCTTCTACATTTTCATTTGCCCTCAAATCTGCCGCATTTTTGTAATCGATCTGATTCTTCATGTTCTTGTAATATAGCTCGGCAGACAACTCACAGCTATCCTTTTCAAGGTTCTTATAAAAACCAACCGCAGCCTGATCGGCAATTTGAGGCCTTATATTATTGCTGCTCATTACCCATAAATCGGTTGGCAGGCTGGCTGTCGAATTCGAAAGAAGATGCAAACTTTGGGTGTTTCTCGTCAACGAGGCTTTAACCGATGCGCTGGAAGAGAACTGGAAATTTGCAGCCAGTCGGGGCTCCAGGTAAGCATATGCTTTAACAATATCCAGGCTTCCGTATGTTTTTGAGTTTGTAATATTGCCCGACTCATTATAAGTATTGAAAGTACCCGGACCGAACAGCGCAAAGGCATTTAACCTCAATCCATAGTTAAAACTTAGTTTATTTGAAGCCCGCCATTCGTCAGATAGATAAGCAGCCATTTCCATGCCTTTACGGGTAGAAATTGTTTTACTATTAATTTCGGATGCTTGCGAAGAACTTATATCACCGGGCTTTATTTTATGGTGATTGGCGTTTATGCCAAACCTTAACGTATGTCCATTGCCGGCAAAGTACTGATAATCTTGTTTCAGGTTCCAGTCCCGGATGATAGATGTTACTCGAAAATCGCTTCCTTCATTCTGATTATCAATAACGTAATTGTAATCACTATAAATAAGGCTGGTATTAGAAAACAGGCGGCTGTTAAATAAATGGTTCCAGCGAAGAGTTGCCGTAGTATTTCCCCAATTAAAATAAAAGCTGTTGTTTAAGCCCAATTTATCCATGCCAAAATATCCCGACAAGTAAATAGTATTTTTATCATTCAGGCGATAATTGGCTTTTGCATTAAGGTCGTAAAAGTAGAGGGCTGTATTTCTTAAAGCTGTATCAGATGATAACTTAAGAAATAGATCTGCATAAGTGCGGCGGCCGCTTATCATAAAAGATCCCTTCTCCTTTTTTAATGGGCCTTCCACCTTAAGCCGGGATGAAATAAGTCCGATTCCCCCTTCGGCAGCAAAGTTCTTTCGATTGCCATCATTCATGGTGATATCTAGCACCGAAGCAAGCCTGCCACCATATTGGGCGGGCATTCCACCCTTAAAAACAGCAACATCTTTAATAGCATCCGAATTAAAAGTAGAGAAAAATCCCAGAAGATGTGATGCATTATATACATTGGCTTCATCAAGCAAAATCAAGTTGTGGTCTGCCGAGCCACCCCGTACGTAAAATCCACTGTTTCCTTCACCCGCGGACTTTATGCCAGGTAAAAGCTGAATGGTTTTCAAAATATCCTTCTCCCCTAGCAAAACCGGAATGCTTTTTACGCTTTCCATGTTCAATTTTTCAAGCCCCATTTGCGGCGTGGTGATTTTTTCGTTAGCAGCTTTACTGGAAATCACAACCTCATCCAACAAATTATCGTCTTTCAACTCAATGGTGAGGCTAAAATTTTGATTAAGTGAAATTTTTTGAATAGAAGGCTGATAACCTATATAGGAAACCTGAAGTGTATATTCGCCGGAAACCGCGCTAATGGAAAAAAAACCGTATGAATTACTGGATGTTCCCCTGGCTGCTTCTAACAATCGCACCGAAGCACCTATCAGTGTTTCGCCGCTACGGCTGTCTTTAACAGTTCCGCTAATGGTAAACTTTTCCTGCGCATGAAGGCTTATTGCTTGGAACAAAAAGCATATAAATAACAAGACTGATAATATTTTGCAGGAAAAGTTGATTTTTGCACTGTCCATTAGCACCATTATTTATAGCTCTGTCAAGTTAACAAGCGTTTTTAGGAACCCGCGATATTTATTATAAAAAACCATGAGTCAACAAAGCTTCAGCAACCATAAACAATACTACTATCCGCATCATTTTGTGTTTTATCCTGTTTTATTTTGCCTGATTATTTTTAGTTTTTACTATAGCAGTTCCCATCCGGATAAAACATTTGAATGTTATGCATTTGCCCTGATACTCTTTTTAATTGGCTGGCTTTCGTTTATGCTGCGCCAGCATTATGCCCTTGGAAACCAAAACCGGATAGTAAGGCTTGAATTACGCCTTAGATATTTTCAATTAACCGGGCAAAAGTTTGATCCTTTTGAGCAGCAACTTTCTTTTACGCAGTTAGCTGCATTGCGTTTTGCATCTGATGAGGAATTTATTGCCTTAGTTCAGCGCTCAATAAGCGAAAATCTATCTCCCACAGACATTAAAAAATCGATCAAAAACTGGCAGCCAGATTTTATGCGGGTTTAAACTATTTCACAGTATAGCGGTAAATAAAGCGGCCAATATGTCCGTCTTTATCCATCCCTTCTAACACTGCTTTATACACACCTTTTCCATCGCCGTTGTAAAACTCAAAAGATGCAGCACCTGTTGCTTTATCAGTTAATACGGTTGGGTTCCAGTAAACGGTAGTACGCATATCTGGTTTACTCATCGAGCTTACGGACACCTCGTATTTAGGCACATAAAAGCGTTTGGTTTTGCTGTAGCCTTGGGGCGTGAAGGTTAAAGTATTGGAAGAAGGGAATAATTCTTTAAGTTGTGCCGCTGAAATTTTGGTGCCTTTAGGTTTCTCGCGCATGTTCACTACAACTACTCCATTAGTGTTGTACCTTCTGTTAATACCACTTAAATCATCTTTAAAGAACACTTCGACCGACTCCACCTCATTAGGGTTAACGCCATTTAAATAATTTACATCAACGGCCATACCGTTAACGAAAACCTGTACAGGCGTTTTGTTCCCTGCCTGATAGGTTCTGGTTAAGAAAAGGTTATTGTCAATGTAAGTAACGCCCGGTGCTAAAGACTGAAGGCAGAAAAGAAAATTGTTACAATCTTTAAACCTATCGCCAGAAACTTCCCGGTCGGCCATCATGCTTAATCCTGTTAAAGCCGGAAAATCCGCATGGCTCACTTTCTTCTCTACCCGTGCTTTAATTACAACTTCCTGTAAGGTTCTCGAATTAAAATATTGTTTTTTGCTATTATCAAGGTACACAGAAAGCGTACTGTCGATGTTCAATACTTCATCCGCTTCGTTAATGTTCTTTTGAACTGATGGAAAAGCAACACCATCAGTAGTGAACATCATATTTTTGGAGTTGACATTATTCACAGCGCTCAAAGTAACCTTGGAAGAATCTGTAAAAACTACATTCGAAAACGTAAACCTGCCATCTCCATTAGTAATGGTGCCCGTTGAAAAATTTTTATCCGGAATAATCAGCCTTACATTTCCTTTGTTAACCGGCATGCCGTTAGTCATGCGCAAAATGCCTGAAATAACAATTCCCTGCTCTGGCAAAAAAGTAACCGGCGGTACCTTTTCATTAATAATATCCGGATAGGAGAAGCCATGATAACCTTGGGTTAACAACAAAGCATCAAGTGCATCTTGTTTCTTCTCATCTATGTTGTGGAAATAGTAGTTTGGTTTTTCAATATATCCCCGTAAGTCTGAACTTAACAACAAGCTGCTTAAAATAGTAGTTTCCGAGCTTTCATTAACAGGCACCTTTGATTCGTTAATAACCGATAATGAAAAATTGCCCTCAGCAGGCACTGCTCCATTTTTTGCATCTACGTTAATTTTGACTTTTTGCCTGGCGGCATAAACTGGCTTGTCAGATTTAAGGTTAACTGATAATTCTGCCGGATGGTAGACAAACGTAAGCCGCTCGCTTAATGGCTGCCCCGAAGCCGTCAAAACGGTCAGCTGAGCAATACCCGTAGGGAATTTACTTTTATCAATTTTAGCCGATATTACCTGATTTTGAAGTTTAACCTGCGCCGCATAACAAACGATGCCTCCGCTTCTGGCTATAAGGTATAAGGGCTTGCCCGTATTTTTTTCAAAATACGCATCGTTAGCAATCAGCTTTAAATTAAGCGCATCGGTTGCTTTGCTGCTTACACTCAAGTAAACACCAGAAGGCTTAACCTGGGGCAGGTTATACACCGCTTTTGTCCCATCGGCAAATTCAACATTTGCTTTATAAACCTTATTAGGCTGAGGCACCAGAGTAAACACTCCCATGCCCAAGTGCAAGGATTCAAACTGGGCTTGAACGTTCCCTTCTTCGTCAACAACCGAACCTTTTGCGGCTATTCCTAATCCATCAGACTTTATCGCCTTGAAAGCAATTTTTGTTGGCACTCCAGTAATTAAATCTCCCCCTTCAGGAAAAAACTGGAGATCTTTTCCGGGTAATGCCGGCTGCAGTGCAAAGGTGCTGTTTAAGCTCTTTAAATCGCTTACTTCAATTGTAGTAACTAAAGAAGCATCGTTTAGAGGCTTTTTATTTCCATCCAAAATCAGGTCGAGGTTTCCGTTTGCATCGGTAGTGCCTTTCCCTTTATTTAAAACATCGTAACCAGAAACTATCTTCCAGGTAACTTTCTTGTTTGCATAAGGCTTTGCATCCTGGTCTCTAAATGAAACTCGAGTGGTAATTTTAGGGAATTTATCTGCTGAAATGGCTTTGTAACTTATATGGGTAACCAGAGATTTTGCTATAGCATCACCTACCAGGATATTCTTATGAAAAAAATAATCTTCCTTAAAATTGAACATCCAGGTTGTATAAGCCCTAATTCTATAATTACCCTGTTTGTATGACAAAGGCGCCAGAGTTATATTGCCGTTCGCCACACCGTTAACCACAGGCAATTTCAACGACTGCACAATAGAATCCTTGCCAGCGATAACATCTACATACACTATTTTACTTAGCGTAGATGGTAAATGTTGATCCATGGTGAGGTATGCTTTAAACCAAATAGTATCCCCAAGGGCATAATACGGCTTGTCAAAATGCAAGTACACTTTCTCTGTCGGCCGATTATTAGAAAGCTTTACAGCTTTATCAACAATGTTGTTTAAACTGATACTATCTTGAGAAAACGCGGATGATTGTATAATAAGGAGAAATAGTAAAGCAGATAAAAATCTCATACGGGCGAAAAATCTATAATCGTATTAGCAGCTAAATATATCCATTAATGATGATTTGGCTGGCAATTGCGATGGAAGTTTAACATCTTTTTACAAATGAAGGATGCTGACATATTATTTATAATCTTTGCCGAATGAAATCCTTAATCACATTATTAAACTTAACTCTAATTGCTTTTGCATTATCGTCGAAAGCCCAATCAACCTCTACGGATTCGTTGTTAAAAACCAATCAATTTAAATTAAACGCATTAATACTTGGAGGAACTGCTTCATACGAGCGAAAATTGTCGAACAATGTTACTTTATTTACTGAATTAGGCCTGTCAAGAGGCGAGATTGACGAATTCTATTTTCAATACAGATCTGAAAGCAGCTTAGAAATTGATCTAATTACGAAAAGAAATGTTTTCTTGCTACCTATACTCTCCACTGAAGTGAGACGCTATTACAATCTGAAAAGAAGACAAAGTAAAGGCAAAAGAATTTCTAACAATTCGTTCGATTTTGTTAGTGTAGGTGGACTATTCGGCACCGGGGCTATAGCTACAAAAGGATCATCTATAACCGGCAGTATGTTTGAGCCCAGTATAGAATGGGGCATGCAAAGAAGGGTAGCAAAAGTATTTAGCCTTGAGCTTAAGTTTGGTGCTGGTTATCAAATGTATCAAGATTATAAAGATGTGCTTGCGCCCATTGGAACCTTTAAATTCGGATATGTTTTAAAATAACACAACCCAATAGATATTCCTCATATTGGAGCAGAATCCCTGCACACAGTCCCTTGATTCTTCTATCTTAAATAGTACTTTTGCAAAAAATTTCTCTTTTGAGAAATACTTATCAAAACCAACATAGAAAACTATGAGTATCGGACTGTCGGAACAGGAAATTTTACGCCGTGAGGCGCTGAAAGAGCTGAGAAAATTAGGCATTGAGCCTTATCCAGCTGAAGCATTTGAGGTAAATGTTACTGCCCTTGACATAAAGGAAAACTACGAGCGCGATAAAACTAACTATAAAAACATCAGCATTGCCGGCCGGATAATGAGCCGCCGCATCATGGGTAGCGCTGCTTTTGTTGAGATTCAGGATGCTTCGGGCAGGATACAGGTTTACTTAAAGCGCGATGAAATTTGCCCTGGAGAAGACAAAACCCTTTATATTACAGTATTCAAAAAGCTTTTAGATATTGGCGATTATATTGGAGTTAAAGGATATGTTTTCACTACTCAAACCGGCGAAATTTCAATCCACGTTGCCGATCTTAAAATATTAGCAAAATCGTTAAAGCCACTTCCGGTTGTTAAACGTGACGAGGATGGGCATGTATATGATGGCTTTACTGACCCTGAATTACGCTACCGTCAACGTTACGTGGATTTGACAGTTAATCCGCACTTAAAGCAGATTTTCATTAATCGCTCTAAAGTGATTAATACCATGCGCAACTATTTCGACAGCCAGGGCTGGATGGAAGTTGAAACGCCGGTGTTACAGCCGGTACATGGAGGAGCTGCTGCCCGCCCGTTTAAAACACACCACAATACGTTAGACATGCCTTTGTTTTTGCGTATAGCCAACGAGCTTTACCTAAAACGACTTATTGTGGCTGGTTTTGATGGGGTTTACGAATTCGGCAAGATGTTCCGCAACGAGGGCATGGACAGAACGCATAACCCCGAGTTCACCTCAATGGAAATCTACGTAGCCTATAAAGACTATGTGTGGATGATGGCGATGGTTGAGGAATGTCTTGAAAAAGTCACTGTAGCTATCCATGGCACAACCAAAGTTAAAGTAGGCGAACATGAGATTGATTTTGCAGGGCCTTATGAGAAATTATCAATGTTCGAGTCTATCCAGAAATATACCGGCATTGACGTTTCAGAGCTGGACGAGCAAGGCTTAAGAAAAGTTTGTGCTGATTTAAACATAGAAGTTGATGCGTCTATGGGCAAAGGCAAATTAATTGATGAGATTTTTGGCGCTAAAGTAGAAGCCAACTTAATTCAGCCGACTTATATTACCGACTACCCTGTGGAAATGACGCCGCTTGCTAAAAAGCATCGCAGCAAAGAAGGCTTGGTAGAGCGTTTTGAGCTATTTGTAAATGGAAAAGAAATTGCAAATGCTTACTCTGAATTAAATGACCCTCTGGACCAACGCGCTCGCTTGGAAGACCAGTTATTGCTGGCAAACCGCGGCGACGAGGAAGCAATGGCAATGGATGAGGACTTTTTACGCGCATTAGAGTATGGTATGCCTCCAACAGCAGGCTTGGGTATCGGTATTGACCGCTTGGTTATGCTAATGACGGACCAAAGCACTATTCAGGAAGTGTTGTTCTTCCCTCAAATGCGTCCGGAAAAAAAGTTGAAAGTAGCCTCTGTTGATGATTTTATGGCTATTGGAGTTCCAGCAGAATGGGTTGCCGTTCTAATTAAAATGGGCTTCAACACTATTGAAGAACTAAAAGCTGCTAATCCTAACAAAGTTTTTAATGATTTGGGCGGTATGCGCAAAAAACTAAAACTTGAGGTAGCAATTCCGGCAAAGGAAGATGTGATGCTCTGGTTTGAGTAAACCGCTTATAAATAAAATTTCTTTAAGGCTTGCATTTTTGTGCAGGCCTTTTTTGTTTAACAGGTACCGTGTTTTGCAAAAAGTGTTGCTTTTTGCACCAATGTGTAAAACATTTCCGGCAACTTACTGTTCTATTTTTTCCGATTGTCAACTTCACAAAAAGTTCACACATTGTGCAACAATATTAAAATTGTTTTCATAAAAACTTAAAGAATTGTAAATATTTTCTTCATATTGCTTTTATATTTTTATATTGACATAAATAAAGAAAAACAATGAAACTATCTAGCATTGAAATAACAGAGAAAGAGTACCTTATTAAGCTGAATAAGGAAGATTTTGATTTATCATTCATTAACAACCTGGTAAAGAGAATTCAGGCCGAAAATTTCTTCACTTTCAGAAACAACGCTGAAGTAGATGACATTATGAGCCGCGACAGGGACAGGATATCTTACTTTGGACACCTTGACGAAAAATAGACAATCCCCTATCCTGAAACCAATAAACCTTTATTCCTGCTGATTGATGTTGAGATTTTATATGCAGCCATGCGGATAGAATCAGCAGGATAAACAAACTTTCAAATTTTCCTAAAAAAGAAAAGCTCCCCTTGTTGGAAGAGAGCTTAATTTCTTTGTGCTATTATATCTAATGGTTTAACGGCCTCTAAAGCCTCCTGAACCACCCCGGGTTTGAATGACTGTTTTATCCATCTGAGCCATCTGCCCTTGCATCATCTTTATCTGCTCAGCCAATAATTTATTCTTATCCGCTTTTTTAGCTTCCTGTAAATACATAGTTGCTTCACGCTTATTGCGCTTTGCCATTGCAATACCAGCTAAACTTAGCTTCGCTAATGCAATGTTATGGTCCATTGTCATTCCTAAAGAAAGCGCTTTCTTGAAATATTTTTCAGACTGCATTGGTGCCTTACGCGATTCGATTAAGCCCAAAAGCAAATTGTAATATCCATGTTGAGCTTTAATCAGCTCTTTTTCGTAATTCTTAATTTTATTCAGCCAGACTTCGGCATTATTCAAATCTTCTTTGCGAAGGTAAAACTGCGCAATAAGCATTTTTTCGTTGAAGAAGAAGGTAACAAACACAAGGATTGACAGTAGGAGAACTAAAATTCCCCAAGCCCAATGGCCAAAAACCATCAATGTTACTGATGCCCCAAGAATAGCAAATGCTATAACTAACCTAAAAACATTCGGCATTTTTTTATAATTCTTTATTTTGTGCCGCAAATATCTGCTTATTTAGCCGCTTATACAAAAAAACAACGAATTATGGCAATTCAATTAGAGGACTCGTGGAGGAATGTTTTAGAAGATCAATTCGAAAAAGATTACATGAAAAGACTCAAAGCTTTTCTCCAAACTGAAAAAGATGCAGGCAAGACAGTTTACCCACCAGGAAGCCTAATTTTCAACGCTTTTAACCACACTCCATTTGACAAAGTTAAGGTAGTTATTATCGGACAAGATCCTTATCATGGTGCGCATCAGGCGCATGGCTTATCTTTTTCTGTGCAAAAGGGAGTTGCCATTCCTCCATCCTTAAGAAATATTTACAAAGAATTAGCTGCTGATATTCCTGGCTTCAAAATTCCGAATCACGGAGAATTAACCAAATGGGCAGATCAAGGTGTTCTCCTTTTAAATGCTACTTTAACTGTGCGTGCAGGCGAACCAGCCTCCCACCATAAAAAGGGCTGGGAAGAATTCACCGATAAGGCAATTCAAAGACTTGCAGAACAACGTGAAGGAATTGTTTTTTTACTTTGGGGCCGCTTTGCACAATCTAAAACTGCGCTAATCAACGAGAATAAACATTTTGTGTTAAAAGCCCCTCACCCATCGCCTTTAGCGCAGGGTTTTATTGGCTGCAGGCATTTCTCTAAAACGAATGAAATTTTAGAGGGAAAAAAAATGGCGCCGATCGACTGGCAGGTATAAAAAACAAAGTGCTATGGTGGAATTAGTACCCATAGCACTTTTACTAGTGCGCTTAATGAAGCCTTGCCCGATAGGAGTACACAACATCCATAAGGTACGACCGTCCCCAACCTTCTACTTTGCCATCCTTTAGAACAATAGGCGTCAACTCATTGTCAGTAATTTGTGTCAGTCTCTTCTCATCTGTGTAATAAAATAACACTTCAAGATTCTCGCCCTTTTCATTTTTCATTATTTCTGTCCTATAGGGATTGGTAACAACTGTTGAACTTCCACCCGGATAAATAGCATCAACCGTTCCTGTTCCCATTGTATTGAGCACATCCTGTTTAGGCATGCCAATGGCCAACCGACTCAAGTTCTCCCTGTTTTTTGCCAAAATCGAGTCAGCGGAAACAACTCGATAGGTACTGCAAGAACTTAGACTGATTAAAAAACATGCAAGTAAAGGTTTTAGATTATTCATAAAGTTTAATAAGTGTGCTTGATATGACTAACCAATAAGGGGCAAGTTTAAAATATGTTAAATTTTTTCGCATCGCTGCCCTATGCACGGTAACAATTCTTATAACCGCGGAGCCCTTTAGTGAATGTTTAGCAAATTAACCCGATATGATATGATAGAACTTAAACAAGCTTCTTCCTCCGTCCTAACGCAGGAAAAAGCTACAGGTAAAGAGCGCTAATACTCCAGAGGCATTACGGCCTCTTTCTTACTGGTAGAAAGAATCATCATTGTTTGAAAAGTCTTCACTACACTGATGTTACTGATCTTTTCCATTATCAGCTTTTCATAAGCCTTGATGTCTTTAACATAAACTTTCAATATAAAATCGCAACCACCAGTAACGTGGTGACATTCTACAACTTCCTGGATATCTCTAACCTCATCGGCAAAGGTTTGAATAGTATTACTGGTGTGGAAATCCAATTGTACCTGGATGAAGGTTTTAATTCCAAGCCCTAACTCCTCTTCATCTATAACCGCATGGTAATTTTTAATTACGCCTGCATTTTCAAGTTTTCGCACGCGTTCTAATGTTGGGGCTGGAGATAACCCTATTTCATTTGACAACTGTAAGTTGGTTATACGGCCGTTTTATTGTAGGATTCTTAATATCTGTAAATATATTTTATGGGGTTGGTAAGGCATGTTATTGGCTTAAAAAAATAGCCAACTTAAAAAAAATTAAAAACTTCTCTCACTTTTAGACTAATCTAATTTTATTATTAGATTTGTAAAACACCAATAATTTTCATGAATTCAGGTAAATACAGCGAATCATTAGAAGAAGTACATTCATCAGTTGCTACATCAGGGAAGACTGGATGGCGTAAACTTTTCGCATTTATTGGCCCGGCCTACCTAATTAGTGTTGGCTACATGGATCCGGGTAACTGGGCTACTGACATTGCCGGCGGAAGTCAATTTGGTTATAAGCTGATTTGGGTCCTGCTCATGTCGAATCTTATTGCTTTGCTTCTCCAGTCATTAAGTTCCCGCTTGGGTATCGTAAAAGGGCTGGACTTAGCTCAGGCTTCAAGAAATGCCTATCCGCGCTGGGCTAATTTACCTTTATATGTTTTGGCTCAAATAGCTATCATAGCGTGCGATCTGGCTGAGATAATCGGGATGGCCATTGGATTGAACCTGTTGTTCCAACTACCGCTGATTTGGGGGATTTCCATCACGATTTTAGACACGTTCTTACTCCTGTTTCTTTTAAACAAGGGAATGCGCATCATGGAGACCTTTATCGTTTCGATGGTGTTTATCGTTGGCCTTTCATTCCTTGCCGAGATGTTTATTATAGAACCATCAGGACCTGAGATATTATCAGGCTTTGAACCTTCCATCCTTAGCGGGAATGCTCTTTATATAGCAATTGGTATTATCGGAGCTACCGTGATGCCCCATAATCTATACCTGCATTCATCTTTGGTTCAAACACGAAAAATAGAACGTACTGAAAAAGGTATTAAAGAAGCCATAAAATTTAATTTCATAGACACCGCTATCGCCTTAAACCTGGCATTTTTTGTAAATGCCTCAATTTTGATTCTGGCAGCTACCGCCTTCTTTAAAAATGGCTTCTTTGAAGTTGCTGAGATACAAGATGCACATAAATTACTGGAAGGCATTTTTGGTAGCCTAGCCCCTACTTTATTTGCTGTGGCACTAATTGCATCAGGGCAAAGCTCCACGATCACGGGCACCCTTGCAGGACAAATTGTAATGGAAGGACACTTAAACCTGCGCATACAGCCATGGCTAAGAAGGTTAATCACTCGCCTTTTAGCTATTATACCTGCGTTTTTAACAATAATTTACTTTGGAGAGGATGCCCTTGGCGAACTATTAGTGCTCAGCCAGGTAGTTCTGAGCCTTCAGCTCGGCTTCGCTATTATTCCATTAATTCATTTTAATTCAGACAAGAAGTCAATGGGGGTATTTGTTATTGGCCCCTGGATCAAAGCTTTGGCATGGATTAGTGCTGCTATTATCATCGGACTAAATACAAAGCTGGTTTTCGAGGAAATTTACGGATGGATCAATACCTCCCAAAACGATTGGTGGATTTACGTTATCGTTTTGCCAGTAGTTGTAGGTACAATCTTTTTATTACTTTATGTATTACTTAAACCTTGGATTGGCCATAGGAGAGAAACGCCGACGCATATACCACATGGTAAGGCCATCAATATAGACGAGATCAAACCGATAAGCTATTCAGATATCGGTATTACTGTAGATTTTTCCTCAAAGGATAAAGAAACTATACATCACGCTGTAATTCAGGGAGGAAAGAATGCCCAATATTACCTGATCCACATCGTGGAAACTGCCGGAGCCAGGTACCATGGGGATAAAGTACTTGATTTTGAAACGCAAAGTGATGCCGAAAATATTGAAAAGTACCGCCAGAGCCTATTGCAACTGGGATACAATGCTGTTGTTCTAATTGGATACGGCGATACGGTGACTGCAATTTCGGAGCTTAGCAAAAAGCATAAACTAGACCTCCTTGTGATGGGTGCCCATGGGCATACAGGCATTAGTGATATTGTTTTTGGCTCAACCCTGGATGCTGTTAGGCACAAAGTTGGCATTCCGGTTTTAATCATTTAAAGGCGTTTCAAAATGACCAGAAATCTGCTGTTCTTAATCGCCAGCTTAATTGCTTTTTGCTTTTCTAACTGCTCATCAGAAAATAAGCAAATTAAAAATGCTAAGTATTATGGCTTTACCAACCCAACAGAAAATGACGGTGCAGCTTATATCGACATAGACATTAATCAAATCAATAACTTGTTTAATCAGTTAAAACGAGGAAAATCTTACGTTCACAAAGGAGCTCCGCAATATTTGAGCCTTGAAACAGGTAACGAGATTGATATCACCTTGCAAATCTTCCCTGGAGACTATAAGGTAATGCGGGTGATTAAAGGCAAACGAGTAACCGACCTGTGGTATGAATTTAAAGACGCCCAAAGCCTGTTGGCCTGGCAAGCCTTACTAAAAAGCTGGAAAATCAGCTTGCAAAAGAAACAAAAGTAAACCAGCACCTATTTAGCATTTAAAGATATTACACCAGAAAGGATTAACAAGACAATTCTATTACAGGATTATTGTTCTTATATAGAACCTTTTGCAAAAAACATGCTATTAAATGCCAGAAGAAAATACTGTTGCCTTAATTGAAGAAGAACAAGAAAAATCCATTTTCAGAGACAGGAAAAGGACTAATATTCTCCATAGTGCAGAGCAAGCCACAATCTATTTCCTTGTAAAACGAGTTCCTGCTTTTATTACACCTAACATACTTACCGCAATTGGCACCTTTGGCAGCCTGCTGGTTTTTACTAGTTTCTTATTAGCCACCTATAGCCATAAATCATTTTTGCTACTTGGCATAATCGGCTTAGTAGTAAACTGGTTTGGCGACTCTCTGGATGGAAGAATAGCTTATTTCAGAAATATCCCCCGCAAGGGGTTGGTATTTTCTTTCTATAAAATAAACGACTGGATCGGGACCGTTTTAATCGGGATGGGCTACATCGTTTATGCTCAGGATTTCTATGAACTGTTGGCGTTTTTATTTGTTGTGTTGTATGGCTGGGCAATGATCATAACACAGCTCCGGTACAAAATTACCGATAAATACACCATTGTTTCCGGCTTGGTTTGGCCTACAGAAGTACGGGTACTGATTGCCGCTATCCTCATATTTGAAGTGCTTGTTTCCGGTTCAATCAAATATTTCGCAGCTGTCATGTGTTTGGCGCTATTCATTATCAACATCATCGATTCACGGAAACTATTAAAACTAGGAGACCTAAGAGATAAGCAAGAAAAATCGAATATTATATGAGTACTAAACCCGTATATATTTTTGCCAGGGCGCAAGCTTCAGCATTTACCGGCGGCATTACCGATTATTTGATTATGCTTGTTTGCACCGAGTTGCTTGCGATCCATTACACTGTTTCAATTGTTCTTGGAGGAATAATCGGGGCAATTGTTAATTTTTCGGTAAACAGATACTGGGCTTTTCAATCAAGGCAATCTACAGTGCAAAGACAACTTAGCAAGTTTATTACAGTAGTGGCAGGCAGCATCCTGCTGAAGTCTTCGGGCACTTACTTTTTTACGAATTGGCTAAGCGTGGATTACAGAATTAGCAGGGTGGTGATTGATATTATTGTGTCGCTGGGCTTTAACTTCACCTTACAGAAATATTGGGTCTTCAATAAGAAAGGCGATCCCAAAGTGGTATTTGCCGATCAGAATTAGTTCATAGCAAGCACCTTCAAGATTTGCTGCACTTCGGTGTTACTTGCATAACCACCTTTCTGATAAATTATTTCGTATTTTTCGTTTAAAAAACACAAAGAGGGATAAGCTAGCTCTCCATCAATTGTGCCTAGCTGTACAGCCAGTTCATTGGTTCCAACATTGTTGCCTCCGGGTACGAACCTAAACTTCTTCCCCGCAAAACAAATATCAGTCTTCTCTTCAGCATCAATACTGATAAGATAATACTTCTTAGAAATCAGTTTATCTAAGCCAGCTTTTGTAAAACTTGACTTCGCCATCATCTGGCAATATTTACACCAATTGGTGTGTATGAAAACAATCATCGGCCTTTGCTCAACTTTTTGGAGGCTGTCAACTTTATTTGCATCAACAAAAATGGATTGGGCTTTTGTAATGCCCAATCCAAAAAATAGAATCAAAATAGACAAAATAAAGCCGCTTATTATCCTCATTTTTTAATATTCATTCTCACTCCCAGAAACCCTCTTATTCCTTGGTTAGGAGCATAAACATAAGTAGGGTCAAAAGTTAATCCATATGGGTTATTAACCGCCAGATGTTGATCAAAAGGATCTTCTGTACGGGCAATCAAAAAGGGATTATTTCTATTTGGAGTCCAATTCAGCAGGTTCTTAACCCCTCCATAGATTTCATATTTTTTAAAGGCATATGTAAGCTGAATGTTCTGCAAACTCCATACAGGCGAAGTTTTCCTTCTTGGATCCAAGCCGCCTAAAGTTGGTAAATCCATAGGCCCGTAGATATTTCCAGTATAATCCAAAGATAAATTCCATTTCTTAAGTGGCACGGTAACAGCCCAGGTACCCATCCAGGATTCGGTTAGCATTTGATTCTTTTTCACTGTTTCGCCATCAATCTTGTTGGCAGTAAATACATCCATTACCGTTAAACCTGATAGAATCTTTATGCCATTTTTAAAAGCATAATCCAAATTGGCACTTATCCCTCTCGACTCTGCGTAACCATCGAGGTTTGCATAGATAATTTTATTAACGTCAGTCTCATAATCTGCAACAATGCGGTTGGAAAACCGGGTATACCAGGTAGTAAATTCAAGATTTATCAGATTGTCATTGGCAGTATAGAGCTTCTTGATGTAATTAAGATTTACATTATAGCTTTTTTCTGGCTTCAGATTTTCCGTAACCTCAACCTGCCTGGCACCTGTTAATGCAGCATGGTCTTCGGTAAAAATATTTACAACTCTAAAACCCGTACCGGCATTTAAACGCACAATATTGTTGTCGTTAAATTTCCATTTATAAGCAAACCGAGGCGTTAAAATATTTCCGTGAGTAGAGCTATGATCATAACGGATACCGAATAAAACATTATGTTTTGGATGCAGGGAGATATCATCCTGCACAAAAACGCCAGGCAGCCACACCTTATCTGGCTGATACAACCCTCCACCGGTAGCTGTTGTATTGTCATCATATAAGGTATAGCGTAAAGCAGTTCCCGCTAGCAAGTCGTGGGCTTTTATCTTCTTATCAAATGTAAGTTGAGCAAAGGCGATTTTTTGGTCGGCTATAAAGCTTGTGGATCCATAAACAGAATTCTGCTGGTGCCCATTATACGAGAAAGAAAAAAGCATTTTTTCTTTAATAGGCAATTGATAGCTTCCCAGCAATTCTATCCTTTTCGTATAAATACTTTCTCCATAAACCACATCCCCACCGCGGTAAGCCGGTGTCCAATTCATTTCACCACCCCATCTATCTTCATAAAAGTACCTTCCGGCTACCGAAAACAGCCGGTTTTCTTTTCTATGAAATGCCCACTTCTGAAAAACAGAAACGCGGTGCTGTAAGGTAACATCCGTGAATTGGTCGTTATTTTTATCCAGGGGGTCTTGATAGTTGAAATAATTAAGCCCTGTTAATACATTCGTCTTTCCGGCCTTAAACTTAAAGCCCAGGTCCGCATTCCATTCATTCCAGGTGGTAGAAAAAACATCGGCAGAAAGCAAGGGGGCGTTAGCTGGTTTTTTAGTGATAATATTAATCAAACCTCCCACTGCTTCCGAGCCATATAGTGAAGATGCAGGGCCTTTAACGATTTCAATGCGCTCGACTAAAGAATTAGGAATCCCAGAAAGTCCATAAACCGTTGACAAACTGCTCACAATGGGCATGCCGTCAATCATTACCATAGTATATGGCCCTTCAAGCCCATTTATGTGAATATCGCCGGTGTTGCAAATATTACAATTGATTTGAGGGCGCACTCCATTTACATTTTGCAAGGCATCAAAAATGGAAGGAGTTGGATTTTTCTTAAAAAATGCCGGCGTATAAACCTCTACAGGCACCGGACTTTCAATTCGGTTAACTTCTTTTAAAGTTCCGGAAACTACAACCTCACTGAGGCTGGCAGCGGCAGGCAACAAGTCAAAGTCAACCTGAACAGTATCTCCTTTACGAACCGTTACAGATTTCACCGAAGGCTTATATCCAACAATGGAAGTTTTGAGGACGTGTATTCCCTCGGGCAGATTTTTAATAAGGTAATTACCAGCACTGTCTGTAGCTGTAACAGCTTTATCGGATTTTTTAATAGTTACATGTGGCACCGGCAAACCTGCGGATGTAACTTTTCCTCTAACAATATTTTCTTGGGCAGCAACCCTTAACGAGAGGAGGATTAGATTGAACAAAATAAAAGAGCGCATGTCATCAAAATATTTCTACAAAACTAACAAAACTTTTTAAATTAGACTAACCTAACTTTTAAAATCTTAATTTTTTGGTATTTTTATCGCCATGCTATCGTTTACGGAAGAAAATTACCTGAAGGCTTTGTTGCATATTACCCTTGAGATGGAGAATAAATCTGAAGCGGGCACCAATGAATTAGCTTCTTATCTGGGAGTTAAGCCAGCTACTGCTACAGATATGCTGAAAAAGCTAAAGGAAAAGCAATTGATATCGTATGAGAAGTACGGTAAAATCTCATTGTCTGAAACCGGCAGGGCAAGGGCAATAGAAATACTTCGTAAGCATAGGTTATGGGAAACTTTTTTATATGAGAAGTTAGATTTTAGCTGGGATGAAGTGCATGAAGTTGCAGAGCAATTGGAGCATATACAATCTCAAAAACTGGTAGACAAGCTTGATAAATTTTTAGGATTTCCTGAATATGACCCTCATGGGGATGCTATTCCAAATGCCAACGGCGAGCTAAAACCTTCTTATAAAAAAACGCTGTCAGAAGCGGCAGAAGGCTCTGTTTGCAGAATGGTTGCCGTTAAAGATAACACGGTTTCCTTTCTGAAATACGTAAGCCAGCTTGAATTAGGCATAAATACTCACATTAAAGTAATTTCAAGGCAGCCTTATGACGGCTCGATGGAAATTATGATTAACAATAATAAGATAGCAGTCTCGCAGAAGTTTGCCGAGAATATTCTTATTGTTTAACGCACTGTTAAATTAAAACCAATGGGAAACGACTTAAATATCAGAAATAAGAAAGCTTATTTCGAATACCATATACTTGATAAATATACTGCCGGGCTACAGCTTTTAGGCACCGAAATTAAATCTATAAGGCAAGGAAAAGCCAATATAAACGATGCTTTTTGCTCTTTTCTGGGCAGTCAATTGTTTGTTCGGAATATGCACATTGCAGAATATTCTCACGGCTCCTTTTACAATCATGAGCAAAAACGCGACAGAGCCTTACTTCTGAATAAAAAAGAATTGAAAAAGCTTCGGGAAAAAGGTGAAGAAAAAGGGTTTACAATTGTTCCGTTAGCACTTTTTATTAATGAAAGAGGCTTTGCTAAACTGGAAATTGGTTTAGCCCAAGGTAAAAAAGCTTTTGACAAACGGGATACAATTAAGGAAAGGGAAAGCAAAATTGAGTTGGACAGGGCAATGAAAAGATAAAGCCCCTATCCCCTAAAGGGAGAGTAACAAAGCGAGATTTCCCTTTACGGGGTTATAGGCTTCACCACGCCTGGTCTCCAACCAATGGAACGAACCTGAACGTATCTAACTCAATGCGCTCATAATCAGTCTCACTAATGCGAATAATGGTTAACATCTTTTGAGAATTTTCGTCCCCCACAGGGATTACGCAAGTACCACCTACCTTAAGTTGCTTTAGTAAGGTTTCAGGAACAAAAGGCGCTCCAGCAGTCACCAGAATTTTGTCATATGGAGCATGCTCCGGAATACCCACAGAACCATCGCCGCAAAAGAATTCTGGGAAATAGCCCATCTTATTCAGAAAAAGCTTAGCTCTTTCATAAAGCTTCTCCTGGCGTTCAATTGTATAAACTTTAGCTCCCAGCTCAAGTAAAATACAGGTTTGATATCCCGACCCGGTACCTATCTCCAGCACTTTATCTCCTTTTTTGATATGAAGAAGTTGTGTTTGGTAAGCCACTGTATAAGGCTGCGAAATGGTTTGGCCCTCGCCTATCGGGAAAGCAATATCCTTATAAGCCTGCGCCCAAAAAGTTTCATCAAAGAAAAAATGGCGTGGCACCTTGCCTATGGCGTCCAGTACATCTTTGTCATCAACTTTCCGTTCATCCCGCAATATTGAAACTAGTTTTTTACGGGCACCTTTCTCCCTGTAATTATCAACAAACTTATATGCCATTACCGTACAAAAATACGTTTCAAATAAATTTTACAGCAATAATAAAACTAGGATTTATCTTACCTATTCTAAATGAGTATTATAAAATCATTTTATGCGAAATGATGGAAGTTTATTTAATTTAGCCCAATATTAGCGCGTACATGAAAAGAATACTATTTAGTTTATTATTACTTCCTTTTTTTGCCGAAGCCCAAAACGTAACGATCGATAGTACTTCTTATAAAAATACCCCTCGCAAAGCTAACTTCAGTAAATATAAATCCCGCTCGCAGTATTCATATACTATTGCCGCAAATTTGTTTAGCATCGAAGAGTTTCCAAAGATTTTGAATCAGGTTAATTCTGAAGAATACAAGAAACTTTATGCTTCGGGCCTTATGCTTAAATTTAACGATAACCAGATCAGTTACCGTATATCCGGGACCTTTTACAGTGATAATATTTCCTTCGATAATGAATGTGCCGACTGCGAAAAAGTTAAGGGAAAGGTTTCTGACAATGCCCTTCGTGTAGGTTTCGAAAAAAACTTCATGTACTCTGTTATACAGCCTTACTTCGGTTTTGATATGGGCTTTAGAAGAAACATTTTTAGAGGTTCTGCACAAGACGGGCCAAACAGCAATGTCACCTATCCGTCTTATGATGTAAAAACACAGAAAAATGGATTTTCACTTGCGCCGATGTTCGGAATTAAAGTTAACCCTATTAATCACCTGACATTGGCAATAGAAAGTAGTATCGATCTTCTTTACAGCTATGAAAAGCAGGAAAAAAACTATTATGGAGTGAATACAAATCCTGCGCCTACATTCTCGGATTTCAAGAAGTGGGAATTTTTATTTAAACCTATCGGGATGCTATCCCTTCAATACAATTTTGGGCTGGTTTATTAATAAGGGTCGACATCTACCTGCACAAATGAACCTTTATTAAGCTTATCGGCTTCGAAACTTAACAGCAGACCTTTTACAAACTCCTTCACCTTCGCAATAGAGATGCTGTTGCGTTCAATTTTTATGTAGATTGTTTTGATATAGAAGTTACGGATACGGCCTACCAGCGGGTCTTCAGGGCCCAATATTCTGGCACCAAAACTTTTCCGTAGCTCGGTAGCCAGCCTCAAAGCAATTTCACTTAACAACATGGGGTCCTTATGCTTTACATCCAATTTAATCAGGCGGTATAAGGGCGGATACTGGAAGCTGTTTCGCTCTAAAATTTCGGTTTTGTAGAGATCTTGATAGTCATTATGAAACACTTGATCCAATACCCGATGCTTAACATTATGGGTTTGGATAATCACTCTTCCTTCCTTTTCCCTTCGCCCGGCACGACCTGCCACTTGAGATAGCAGCTGAAAACTGCGTTCATATGCCCGAAAATCCGGATAGTTCAAAAGCCCATCTGCACTGATTATGCCAATAATTGTAACATGTTCAAAATCGAGGCCTTTTGCCACCATTTGGGTCCCTACCAAAATATCAATCTTGCGGTCTTCAAAATCACTTAAAATCTGCTGAAAACTATTCTTTGTCCGGGTGGTATCCAAATCCATTCGGCCAACTTTAGCATCGGGGAAAATATATTGCAGGTCGTCCTCAATCTTTTCGGTGCCGAAGCCCTTCTGCTCAATATGCGCAGAGCCACAAGCCGGGCATATAGAAACCGTATCCTGTTTATACCCACAATAATGACAGTGCAGTTTTCCGGTGCTTTTATGAAAAGTTAAACTTACATCGCAGTTTATGCATTTGGGCAAATACCCACAAGTACGGCAAATAAGCACAGGGCTATATCCACGCCTGTTCTGAAACAAGATAACTTGCTCTTTATTTTCCAATGCCGTTTTCATAGCATCAACCAGTACACTTGTTAAATGCCCCTGGATAGTTTTCTTGTTAGTCTCTTCACCGATACTTATAATTTGGATAGAGGGAAGCCTGGAAGCCCCGAATCTTTCCGGCAATTCTACAAAACCATACTTTGCAGATTTTGCATTGAAATAACTTTCCAATGATGGCGTGGCAGAGCCAAGTAAGACTTTTGCCTTATGTAAATGAGCCAGATAAATGGAAGTATCCCTGGCATGATAACGTGGCGCCGGATCGTATTGCTTATAAGAATTTTCGTGCTCCTCGTCGACCACAATTAACCCAAGGTTTGAAAATGGAAGAAATACCGCTGAACGAGCGCCCAAAAGTACCTTATATTCATTTTTCAAAACCTTGTTCCAAACCTCTGCCCTTTCGTTATCGCTAAATTTGGAATGGTAGATTCCTATTTTATTGCCAAAGTATTTCCTCAACCGTTCAATCAACTGGGTAGTCAGTGCAATTTCCGGCAATAGATACAAGACCTGGTTGCCATTGTTTATAGCCTCTTCGATTAACCTGATGTAGATTTGCGTTTTACCTGAAGAAGTTACTCCGTGGAGCAGAACCACCTCTTTCTCCTCAAACTGCTGTTTAATACTCTCTAAGGCGCTCTTCTGCGAATCGCTTAATTCAAAGTTTTGCAACAGGGCAATTTCTTCATCACTAAAGCGGCTAACAACACGATTTTCCTGTATAAAGATTTCCTTATCAACCAAGCCTTTTATCACAGCTGCGCTACACCCGGACTCCTCTTGCAACTGTTCGCGGGTAATATCCTTAGTATCTCGGCTAAGCTTTAAATAAGCCAGCAAAGCATCCAACTGCTTGGGCGCCTTTTCCAAAACTTCAAACAAAGCCCTTCTACTCTCACCATCGTTGTATAATGGATTTAAAACAATATAAGCTTTTCGGCGCGGCTTGTAGCGCTCCACAATTTCTTCAGAAATATGTATAACGCCCTTATTAAAAAGGGCTTTGAGTAAAGGAAAAACAGTCTTTTGGCCGAGGAGCTTTGCAATGTCGCCAACCTTCAGCTCTGGTTGAATTTCAAGTGCATCAACTATTAAAAATTCTTTATCGCTTAACTCAGCTTTATTGTATGATGCTTCATCCAATAATACTACCCTGGTTTCACTGGCAAGCTTCAAAGCTGCGGGCAATGCGGCTTGCATTACTTCGCCGATATTGCACATGTAATAGTCGGCAATCCATTGCCACAATTGCAACTGGTGTACGTTTACAATTGGCTCATCATCCAGAACGTCAATAATATATTTAGCTTCGTAAAGCTCAGGGGCACTTTCAGAAATAGAATGAATAATAGCGGTATAAATCCTGCTCTTCCCAAACTGTACAACAACCCGTTTACCAATCGCAATTCCCTCATTTAAACCGACAGGAACACGATATGTGTACGTCCTGGAAATTGCGAGGGGCAGTATAACGTTTATAAAGTACGTTTTACGCTCCTGTTTGGTATCGTTAAATTCGAGCATTATTTATTTTTAATTGCAGCAACAAGCATACTCAGCCACCCAATAATAAAGAATAATCCTCCAATTGGTGTAAGTGGGCCTAAAACCGGCCAGTAGAAGTTGGTTATTGTGCGCGTTGCCAGCAAATATATTGATCCTGAAAAGAGAATAATCCCAAAAGTAAAACACCAATAGGCAGTGTTTTGAAACCTATTTCTAAGGGGAATAAGGGACAGAAACAGTAAAGCAAAAGTATGGTAAAACTGATAACTAACTGCGGTTCTCCATTGCTCAAGCTCAGTAGCGTTCAACACTGCTTTAAGCCCATGTGCCCCAAAGGCGCCGGTAATTACAGCAATGACTCCAAAAATACAAGCAGTTATAACTATTTTTCTGTTCA
>CBIHNR010000076.1:0-24595 GCA_966211215.1 uncultured Pedobacter sp. | reverse complement strand
CTCAATGAGTGCTTCGCAGTTTTTACCCAGGCAATCGCAAGGCACCGCCTCCGAACCAAGGTTTCTGCTTATTTCAAAAAAAACTCCTGCAGATCGCCTAAATACAAAAACTTGTGTACTCACAGTCTCCTTGAGGAGAGGGATACGGTGAGGTGATAACCGACATAGTCTTATACCTGATTATCAGTGCATAAATTAAGTTGTTTTCTCTTTGTTAGCGCTTTGCGATTGGGTGAATCGAACTCAGGTTTTTAGGTATTGGCTTGCGTGGTTTCATGCCTATAATATTATAGAAAGACAGTGAGCGCCCTAGTACAAGCAGTCGATCATGTACTAATTTTGCTTATACTCAAACCAATCAAACAAGGCCTTTCCAGTGCTTTTCTTACCATTACTGGTTGCGTACACTCCTATCCCGGGGCCGTTAAATTTATTAAAGCTACTTTCAGAAATTACAACCAGGCTCTGAGTAGTGCCAATTTTATTCAGATTTTCGATAGATTCTCCAAAACTGAAATCGATATGGAGGTTATCCGCTACTGCTTTCAAATACACTTCCTGTTTGGTGTAGGGAACTTTTGCAATGAGCTCCTTTTTGCCGTTATACTTTTTTATAAGAAGGATGCTTGCTTTACTCTTCATCAGGGTAAAGTAATTGTCGTTAGTCCGATAAATTATCAATCCCGCCTGCTCGTTATCTTTTGATGTTTTGAAGGATATTTTGCTCATTGCAGAAAATTGATGATGCCGGATCTTTTGAACAATCAGGGCTGGATTTACAAGGCTATCCACAACTTCAGGCGATGTGACCAATTCCAAGTATTCATTTTTCAGGTTAAAGAACTTCCTGGAGGGAGTTCTGATAAAATGCCATTTCATAGCAAGCGTTTCTGAATCGAATTGATCCCGATCTGCTTCCGGCGCTACGGGAGACCAGGGAAGATTTGGCCTTTCCTGCTCTGCTAACACTATTCCGTGGCCCGGATTAAATAGGGGAGTGCCTTCTTTAATTTTAATCTTGCAAAGAAAAGTCTCCCGAGACAGCGGCACTTCGCCATTTATTACTCTTTTACCTAAAACAGTGGCCCACCATTCGCCATTTTGAGTTTGCACCAAGTCTCCATGCCCAACTGCCTGAATAGGATAGTCCTCTCCAAGGTTGCGATGAGACAGCACCGGATTAATCTTATCTGCCGTGTAAGGCCCCCATACTGAATTACTATGATGAGCAGAAACGGCATGATACTTATCCGTTCCGCCTTCTGCTAGGATTAATAAGTATTTACCGTCGATTTTATACAGGTGTGGGGCTTCTGTGTAAGTTGCATTGGCGGCATGTCCGTAGGTTATCATTTTTCGCTCGCCAACCAGCTTTTTTTGGTTCAAATCCAATTCCTGCATCCAAATGGCGCATTGCCCTGGCCATGAACCTTTAAAATGCCAGGTGTTACCTGTGTAATAGCATTTACCATCATCATCCCAAAACAAGGAAGGGTCAATGCCCGGTGCATCTTTTAGCCAAACCGGGTCTGACCAGGGTCCTTCTGGATTTTTTGCAGTTATGTAGAAGTTACCCCCGCAATCATTACATGTGGTAATTAAATAAAAAAGGCCGTTATGATGGCGTATAGTCACTGCCCAAATTCCATTCTTATCCTTCAATCTGCTAAAGTCTAGTTGGCCTGGGCGTGTAATACCGTGTCCTATTAATGTCCAATTCACCAAATCTTTACTGTGATAAACCGGAATTCCCGGATACCAAACAAAAGAAGAAGTTGCCAAATAGTAGTCATCCCCAACTCTGCAAATAGAAGGATCCGGACTAAAGCCTGGTAAGATCGGATTTTGAAACCTGGTTGGGAGATTCTGCGCTTTTGCTAGTAGAGTAAGGTAGATGAATATCAAAACCAGAGTTCTTTCTACTTTAATATATTTATTCATCAGTTTCTAAATATGGATAAGTTGCTGGCATTCATGCCTCATTAAAACTTCGTGGTTTGTTTAAGACTTATTTCTATTTGCTTTTTTCCGATGAGCGTTTCTTCAACTGTACTATAAGGAAGTTGCTTTCCATCTAAGCTTATAAGTATTCTATCCAGTATCACCCCAGGATCTATCATATATATTGAAAGTTTGTGCTTCCCGGCTTTTAACTGAGGAACAGAAATTGACTTTATAGCATAATTTCGTAAAACGTTATCCTTCCATTCCTGGCTTCGTCCTGTTGTTTTAGTATTTAATATACTGATTGGCAGGTTGTCAACCCGCACTGCGTAACGCATCTCATATTGCTTGCTTAAAGGATGAGTAGGAATAGTATAAAAATTAAATGTTGCGCCTGCAGAATTGAAGTTATAGAAGTTATACTCAAGTGAGGGATTTTTTAGGATTTGCGCTTCTTCTGTTTCCGCTTTCGCTGATAAAGGAAGGGCTTCTAGCCATTGCCTGCCCGTAGCTGTTGCATCCAAAGCTGTCCACGTTTTACCCGCAGTGTTGTTTACTTTATTGAAGCTTGAGGCGTTCATGGCAATATGTCCATCAGATTCAACAAAGCCTTTAAATTCTCTTAACTCCGCTACCTCTGTATTATCTGCGACGACATCTATCCTATATTCCACATTTCCGCCTTTCACCAGTATAAAACCCGACGCCCGTTGAGCCGGCGCTCCAGGCCAGTCTATATCTATCCAAAGGCGCTCGTCTGCTGTTGCGTTTTTTGCTGAAAGAATTCCGTTTGATTTGTTGACTTTAATCCATGGAACGGATGAACTTAACTGATAGGAAATGGTGGTGTCGGTCGTTAAATAAAGATCAACAAAGTATTTTTTCTTCAAATACCTGTTGAATACCGGCAACTTCTGCTGAAGAGAATCTTTATTCCCTTCTGCTTTCGCAACGAACAAGGCAGACATCTCTTTTTTTGCTACGTTTATCTTCGGCTTATCATAAACGGCGAGTTCTCTTGGCCTCATAGACATCATCCATTTCCATTTTCCAGCAGCTAACTCGTTATTGTAAAAATCCGTTTCTTTAAGAATTTCATAATAGCTTTTTGTAGCAAGATCAAGATAATTTTTGGCTGATTCTCGTCCTTCAAGTGCGTACAAATAGGCTTTGTCGCGGTATAAGAACTTTTTGTTGATATGTGATGCTCCCTTCACCGGATATTCTACCAATTCATAGAACGCATCTGCCAATGACGGACTAATGGTTGGCTTGAGTTTTCGTACTCGCTTCTCCAGTTGCTCGTATTGCTCTATTCTCTTTTGTGCTTCATCTCCGTATCTATCGTGCACGTAATTGGTATACTTTACCGGTGTATTCGGCTCTGTTTGGTTCCATCCCATAAATTCCGGTCTGCGTTCAAAAGCCAGGTCGAAATAAGTGCGCAGAACTTGGGCTACTTCCGGTCCGTTATTCTGGCCAAAAATTTCGCCCGCCCAGTCTTGCATATGTTTAGCGGTATACTCAGGAGATTTGAAAGGCTCCACATTGTAGGCCATATCCAGAAAAAGCTGGGTATTGTATTCTATAGGCTTAATATCTCCAACGTTCAGCACCCAAATTCTTTTAGCACCCATCTCATGGGCTTTGGCCATTTCCTCTCTCATTAAAGCAGGATTGGTGCTTGGCAGCCATAAATAATCATGTGGGCGGCCCCAATATGATGCATGATAGTAAACGCCCGAACCACCTTTTCGCTTCCTTTCCTCCGGAGTTGACAACCTCTGGATATACCCATAGTTATCGTCGGGCCAGTTGAGGGTGACATCCTCCGGCACCTTTAAACCTGCTTCATAAATATCAAGTACTTCTTTATATATAGACAAAGTTTGAGGAACCTTTTCAATATCCGGGTTTATATAATTTTTTAACAAGGCACGTTGCCCATCAAAAATTTCTTCGAGCAGCGGCACAGCTTCCTGGGTTGTTTTCACACCCTCCATTCCGCTGTCATGAACACCCCGCATGCCCATTGTGTAAATTACATTATTGCCTTTACTTTCTTTTACCCTGTTTTCCCAGTAGTTTAAGATATTAGCCTTGTTTGTTTTATAATTAAAGGGCCCCCAGGCTTTCGAGTTCCATTCATCTACATTATTTCGTAGCATAGGCTCGGCATGAGATGAACTCACCACAATTTCATAGTCGGAAGCTACGTTTTTATTCTCTGGGTAATGATAAAAGGCTTTGGTGCTCTCGTGCATTGCCGGCCATATCAGGTTCGCTTTCAGACGCAACAGCAATTCGAAGATCTGGGCATAGGTTTTCGGGCCGATGTCTCTCACTCCATGGGGCTCAAAAGTTTTGGCTGCCCAGGGCTGTAATCCCCAGTCTTCATCGTTAAGGAATATTCCCCGGAATTTGACACTTGGTTCTTTAGAGATGAAGTTGTTGATATTTAAAACGAGTTCGCTTTTCTTGACAGGGTTTACATCGGCCCACCAATACCAGGGTGAAACACCGATCTTTTCAGAAATCCCAAAAACTCCGTAGGCTGTCCCCCGAGTATCACTTCCGGCTATAATGAGCATGTTTGTGACTTTTTGATTGTTTCTTCCAGTTACAACTTCATATCCAAAACATTCCCACTTATTTAAAAGCGCTTTTGGCAGAGACGTGCTTGTTTTCCTGATTAATTCTGATTGAATACTGCCGATGATAATAACATTTCCGCTTGCCTGATTAAGGTCATTAAACACCCTGGGCAGATAGCCGCTTACTCTCTGTATATCCTTTGCAAGCAGATGCGCAGCAATCGAATCCAGTTTTCGGCCATCTTTAGCGTAAACAATCGAAACTTTTGCATCTGGTGTAACAAGCTTAAAATCTGCCGCATGCAGGTTGTATGACATTGCAAAAAACACGATGGGGGAGAGGAGTGAAGCTATTTTTCTGAGATTCATTTTTTAATATAATTCTATAGGAGGTGAACGGTGTAATCTTTAGGGACTTATCAAGATTTTATCAAGAGAAACTACGTTGCCAGTACTGCCGAACAGATTTTTTCGTTTGTCGGACCAATTACCGTGCTCGCCTTTTACAGTTAGGGTTAACGTATAGTCGTCTTTTTTTAGAACCGGCGAGATGTATTTCAGGGAGGCAATCGGATACTTACAATACATATCCGCAAGGCCGGAAAAAATCAGCTTTCCGGTTTTATTTCTCAGATCAACTTGAGCGTATCCACCATCAGGCCTGGATAAACCATAGAGCGCAATCTGGCGTCCCTTGAACTTGATAGAGAAACTGTCGCCCTTCATATCAGAGCTACTGAGGGACAGGCTATCATTGGTATGCTTCCAGTTACCTGAGTAGGATATACGTTTTTGGTCAGCATTTTCAATCACTTCTTCAGGTAATCCAACTAGTTTGGATTCTCCCGTAACCATGTCGATTTTCCAGGAATCGAGGAACCTTGGAATTGACATGCTTGTGCCGGATATCCTTAGAGGCTGCCACACATAAGTTGCTGCTGATTCCTGCATAGGAAATGCCCAGCGGTCGCCCATATACATAAAGGTAGTGTCTTTCGAACCACCCACCGGGAGCACGAAAGTGCATTGCGAATTCCAGGTTAATGTTCCCGGAGGGCAAAATAATCCTCTTTTCGTCCATGGGCCCTTAAGTGAGGTAGCTGTGTAATAGTCATTATCATTACGTTCCCAGCTTGTAAGGTGCGAGCCGAGAAAATAGTAAATGCTGTCTTTCCTGAATATTGTGGGCGATTCAAACCCTGGGATATTGGCTTTATGGACGTGTTCAACGATACTCTTATAGTCATCACTCAGCCTGTAAATATCACCTCCATGAAGCAGCACATAACCTGCCCCATCTTGATCCTGAAAAGTACCCATATCCCACTTTTTAATAGGTTTTCCTTCAAAAAGGAGAGGCCCCCGGAAGGTATAAGGGCCGGTAATAGAGTTAGATGTTGCATAGCCTACAAACTGGTCCAGGTAGCCAAGCGTATCGACATGCATATACATAATAAACTCGCCGGTTTTAGGACATTTCATAACTTTCGGCCGCTCGCCAACCCGGTTAGGCCCCAGCTTCCCCGATTGCTGGGTAGGAAGGGCTATACTCTCGAACATCCAGTTATAAAGATCTTTAGACGAGTAGCAGGTAAACCCGACGAATACATTACTAGTATCAGAGTGTTTCTCGCCGAAAAGGTAATAGGTTCCTTTCTCCTTAATAATATTTGCACCGTGAGCACTTAGGGGTTTCCCGCGGTCGTCGAACCATGGAACACCTGAATAAATTCCTTTATAGATTCCGTGTTTCTGCGCATTTACAATAAAAGGCAAAATTAAAAGCGCTAATAGAAGTTCTTTTTTGAGTTTATTCATTCTACATTTAGTGTATGTGTAAGATTAGCCGGAGTATTGCGGTCACGGCAACCAAATCAGTGCTTACGAAACCTATATTCGGTCAAGACATCTTGTCAATTAAAATAGAGGGCATCCCCGGTTTCCCGGGGCGCCCTCTCCAAACTAACCGATGAAATTAATTATATTGATATCAATATCAATATCCGTCATACCATAATTCCGCAAACCCTTCGCTGAATTGAGGCAGGGGAACTGTTATCTATTGAATACAGCTGGCCATTTTGAAAACAACCAGCTTTATTAGTGCTACTCTTTTGAAATCTTATCAGTTATAACCTGGATTTTGTTCAAGCTTTGCGCCTCTGTTCCTTTCAATTTCAGAATACGGTATTGGCCATAGATTGTAGGTTTGCAAGGCAACAGGAGCGTACAATGGATTACATTTCTTAACCCTGTCGTACCATTTACCCATACGCATAAGGGTGAACATCCTTTTTTCTTCCATACCAAACTCCCGCATTCTTTCATCCAATATTAAATCGATATCCACACTACCTGCTGCCACCGGAGAAGCGTTTGAGCGAGCCCTTACTACATTAATGTCCGCCGCAGCCAGTGCGGTATTGCCTAATCCCAAATAGGCTTCTGCCCGCAACAGATAGGTTTCTGCAAGCCTGAATAAATATTCGTCACGGTAAGTGCCGGCTGCCACACCCTTCAATTGGAAAGGGAAAGCCTTTGCCGGATCCAGCAAGTTAGCCGGCGGATTAAAAGGCTCGGTGCATTTGGTTTGATAAGGATAAAAGGCCCGGTTATACGTATCGCCGGAAACCAGGGGAGCGCCATTGAACCCTCTTGTTCCTGCAGGGATTTTGTCAAAATCAATCTCAGTGCCCACAGGGTAAAGCGGATTACCTGATACTGTTACTTTAAATTTTCGTACAAGATTGTGATTGGCATTTCTTATGTCATTTACCGAATCGGGAGTAGCGCCAGTACCTTGATACTGGTAGGCTTTGTGAACAAAATACATTGAAGGTGCTAAGAAACCTACACCACGGCCGCCACTTGAATAATCAGCAGCGGGCCAATTGAAAGCAGGCTTTGTTGTGTTACCGCCTGCAGGAAGCCGCACGTCTCGAACTATTGGTGCATGCACCCTTTCCAATACATACAAATTGGGGAATGGATAGCTGGTAGGGGTAGAAGATCCATCGCCCCCCGGCACATCCGTTTCTATTTGAATAACCAGGATGCCCTCCTTATTACCTGCTGATTTACGGTTCTGGTTGCCACGACGGAATAGATCCCAATAAACATCGCCCGGCGTTTCTGATTTTCGAGTACCAAAGCGGGCTGTCATCAAATCTGTTGCAGGGTCGTCGATCACTATGGTGGCTGCATCTACCGCTTTTTGGTATTGGCCATCGGCTATATATACTTCCGATAGCAGATGCTGCGCAGCGAGGTTTGACACTTCACCATCTCTTACAGCAGTAATACCTGGCAAATTAGCGGCAGAAAACACCAAATCGTCAATTACTTGCTTATAAACTTCTTTCCTGCTAGCACGAACATAATTGGTTTTGGGCTCCACCACTTCCTCCAGTTCCAAAGGCACTCCTCCAAACAAATGAGCCAGGCTTCTGTAGGCAAAGGCACGAAAAAAGCGGGCACGGGCTTCAAATAATTTTTTATCGTTATCAGAAAGCTGTGATTTGGGTAAGCGGCTGATAATTGTATTGGCTTCCGCTACCATTTTGTACCATGCGTTCCAATGTTTATTGCCAAAGGCACTTATAGGATTGTACTCACCTGTAAAATTGGGAGGATTACCTGTTGGAACATTCAACCCGACATCCGTCCTGTAGATGTATTCCCATGGATCTTCCTCATTTGCGGTATATAGCTCTGTCCGTAGCAACCTGTATAAATTATTGGTAGAAGCATCGAAATCTGCTGCTGTTTGAAACGCATTAGAGGAACTTAGAAAATCCTGCGGTGTTTCCTTAAGAAAATCCTTTTTGCAACCTATTCCCCCGATCAGGGTAAGGAAAAGCACTAGTAATAATGACTTTTTCATCTCGAATAAATTCTTTTTTAATAGTGATGTAGTTATCATGTGCCGTCCCGAAACTCCGGGATTCTTTGCAGTTTGGTGTACGGCACATGATGGTTTCATCTTGAATATTTTACAGAATGTGTAATCAGTTTAGTAGGTAATTTGCATACCAAATGCCAGGGCTCTCATCACGGGCCTGCCACCAATGTCGTATCCCTGGCCTGTCTCAGGGTCCCATCCGTCCCACTTGGTCCATGTAGCCAGGTTTTTTCCACTCACAAATACGTTAACGGACTGGGCTTTGATTTTTTGAAGCACTCTAGGCTGCAGGCCATAGCCCAGCGACAGATCCTGCAGTCTTACAAAGTTTCTGCTTTGATACAAATTGGGCTCCACTTTGGAACGACTGCCATCAACGATACGGGGAAATTTGCCCGTAGGATTTCGTGGCGACCAATAATCAACTTCTCTAAAGTCATTATCGCGAATGCTATTATCGTCGCGGAAAAACACCTTGGTATTATTTCCAAGGTAACCGTTCTTTCCACCCTGGGCGCTATTTAACAAAAAGCTCAAGGTAAAGCCTTTATAACTCAGTGTGTTGAATAAGCTCATTCTGAATTTAGGTTCTGACTGGCCAAGGAATACACGGTCGGCGGGAGTGATGTCGCCATCGTTATTCTGATCTACAACTCTTAAACTTCCTGTCTGAAAACCTGGCATAAGTGGGTCATTCAACTGATAAATTGAGCCAGCCTGGTAATTATAGATTGTACCGATCGGCCTTCCTATGAATAGCCCGTCCGAAACCAGGTCGTCTTCTTTGCCGTCTCCATTGGCATCAATACCTGTAAGGGTAATGATCTTGTTTTTATTCGTCCAGAAATTATAAGTAGCCGACCAACTGAAGTCCTGCTTTTTAACCACATTATATGTCAATGAAGCTTCGAAACCTTTATTATTAATCTTGCCAAGGTTGGTTTGAATACTTGTAAAACCGGTAACAGAAGGCACTGTAACAGGAAAGAGCAGATCGAAAGTATTGTTATTATAATATTCGAGGGTACCACTTAAACGGCTGTTTAGCAAACCAAAATCAACAGCCAGGTTTACCCCCTTAGTGCGTTCCCATTTTAGATTAGGATTAGGCAATGAAGACAATTGCTGTCCAAATGCGGTATTTCCTCCATCACCAAATACGTACGAAGAGTTGGTTGTTACTCTTGCTAATGAACTGTAACGCGGGGTTTGGTTACCGATGGACCCATAAGTAGCCCTAAGCTTAAGCAAATTCATTGGAATGTTTTGCATAAAAGGTTCCGAGGAAACCACCCAGCCCAATCCCACAGAAGGAAACAGTGCATATTTAAAATTTTCAGCGAATCCGGAAAAGCCATCCCTTCGCAAAGTGGCCGTTAACAAATACCTATCATTGTATTTGTAATTCAGTCTACCCATCTGATAATTCAGAGTTTCAGTCCATGCCCCTGTGGTGATCTCCCTGGTGCTGGCGCTTTGTATGTTATTCCAGCTAAGATTTAATCTGCTGAAGCCAACACCGTTAGCCAATGTACTGCTGAACTTTTTTTCTACGGCTCCATATAAACCTGTTAAAGTGAAATCATGTTTCCCTAACCGCCTGGTATAAGTCAGGATATTATCGAACGTATAATCATAGTACTCACGATTATCCTTGTACGCACGCCCTGTAAAACCCCCATCGTATTTGCTTGCGAAATAGAGTTGGTCATTTGTCAGGTTATTTCCAAAATTCAATCTGTAGTTCAAACCTTTCACAAAGGGAATGTCGATATCCGAATAAATATTGGCGAAGTAATATTGATGCCGTTCTCTGTCATCTACATAGTAAGTGCGAAAGGGATTGAAGAGAACGGTGTTTGTAGGGCTGGGGATAAGTTCGCCCTTAGTGTCAAATGGAACAAGCAAAGGTGAATGCCGTACTATTTCGCTAATGGTAGGCTCTGATCCATCCTGGTTTATGAATGATCCGGAAGATATTAGGCCAATTTTCCAAAACTTCACCGGCCTTATTTCCAGGTTTGCCCGAAGTGTTTTCCGTTTAAACAAATCATTTGCTATAAAATTCTTTTGATTTGCCATACTGCCCGATAACAGGTAGCTAACGTTATCTGTACCGCCGGAAACGCTCAGGTTATTCTCCATAATTGAGCCTTGCTTTGTGGCATTTTCCCACCAATTATAATCGTTTGCAAGCAAATTGCCCGAAGCATCGCGCATAGAGGCATCTACTCTGGTAGCCACATTGAAAGCAGGGTTTGGTTGCGTAAAATCGGGCGCAAGATAAGCTTGCCTCCAAAATGCATCTGTAACCCGCTGCAAATATTCCTCACGGTTTAGTGGATTCAGATCAACAGTTGGATCCTGAAACGAGTAAGAACCAGAATAAGCAATACGCGGCTTTTTGCCGGCCCGCCCTTTTCTGGAAGTAATCAGGATAACTCCATTTGCACCCTGTGCTCCGTAAACAGCTGTCGAACTAGCATCCTTCAACACATCAATGGAGGCAATATCATCAGGGTTGATGGATGATAATGAGCCGCTGTATTGTATCCCATCCAGGATAATCAAAACGGATTTATTTCCTCCAATTGTAACCTGCCCTCTAACTGCAATAGAGGGCGTTCCGCCTGCCCTATTTGTTATCCCTACATTTAGTCCAGGTGCTGTACCCTGCAACAGTTGTCCGATATTGGTATTAGGTGAATTCTTCATGGCTTCAAGATTCACTGTTGTCACCGACCCTGTCACGTCAGCTCTTTTCTGAGTACCGTATCCTACAACTACTACTTCGGTTAATTTTTGGGAAGAAGGCACTAATTTTACGCTTATTGAAGTACGCGAATTAACTGCAACCTCCTGCGGATCATAACCCAGGTAAGTAATTACTAAAGTTGCGTTGTCGGGAGCATCTATACTGAACACCCCATTTATATCTGTGCTTGTTCCTCCGGTAGCCCCTTTAATTTTAATTGTAGCACCAATCACCGGCTTATCAGTTTCGTCGACAACCTTTCCTGTCACCTTAATTACCTGACGCTCTACCTGTTTTTCAGTTACATTTTTTGCATATATAACTATGGTTCGGTTGTTGATTTTGTAAGAAAATGGTTGTCCGGCTAAAGCTTCATCCAAAGCTTGAGTAACAGGAACATTTTTTAAATGGAGAGTAACCGGGTTGCCTAGCCTCAACAGGTCGGCATCAGCCAGTAAACTATAGCCGCTTTGTTTTCGGATTTCGTTAAGGGCTTCCCTTAAGCTCGCGTTAGTTTTATTGAGACTAATCTGAGCCAATGAACTTGCACTGACTTGAAGGCAGCCAACTAAAACAAGAAAAAAAACTAATTTCATAACTCGCCATAATCTAACATTGGCGCATGAAGAAAACATGCACCGATGTGCAGTAATTTTTACGTACATTTGAGTAGTGGTTTTAGAAAATTTGGTTAGAAAAACTATGATTTGAAACCCGTTCAGCTGATTTCAGCTGTATTAGACCAGACGCGGCCAGGCTTCTGGTTTTAATTTTTCGGGTATGGCTGTTTCCGAAAAACTATTTCATAAGAACTATCCTCCTTCCCTCTATTCTATACCTGATTTTGCCTGCCAGAGCAATGTTATCAAGTAATTCATCAATGGTTTTATATCTTGAGACGACTCCGAAAAGCTTCTTTTCTTCCACGTTATTTTCATATCGAACTTCGACATCATACCAGCGGGCAGCTTTTCGCATAACTTCTGCTATACTTTCATTATCAAAAATAAATAGGCCATCCTTCCAGGCCATTACTTCATTGATATTAGCATTTCTAACCTGTAAAGGTTGTGCTTCATTATTAACACTCATTTGGCCAGGAGCCAGCAAGACCTTCTCGTCCTTTCTTAATACTTTTACAGAGCCCTCAAGCAAGGTGGTTTTTACGGCCTTTTCGTCCTGATAAGCTTCAACATTAAAATGAGTTCCTAAAACCTGTACTGTTTGAGTCGTGGTGATGACTTTAAACGGTTTTTTGCTATGAGCAACCTCAAAATAGGCTTCCCCCGTTAATTGAACTTCCCGGCCGGGCCCTGTAAACGAAGATGGGAAGGTCAGGGATGAGCCAGAATTGAGCCATATATGAGTGCCATCAGCCAAAACAATATCATAGGTTCCACCTTTTGGGGTGGTGATTATATTCAAGCCGGCTCCATTATTCGGATTGCCGCCCTCGCCTTGGTTCGCAAAAACCAGTTGGCCATCCTTTGTTTTTGTAACACTAACATCACCTTCCTGTGCCAATCTACCGTTGGATGCACTTGTTAACGAGATAGTTTTGCCATTAGCTAGGGTAAGTATTGCACGACTACCTCCAGGCAAGATGACAGCTGGTTTCTTCTCCGCTGCTACCGGAATAGGCTTTAAAGGCTTAGGTTGGCTGTAAAAATGATTTATCGCAAAGGTTCCGACTATCAAAATTGCTGCAGCTGCGGAAAACCAATAAGGAGAAACGTTACGCTTAGGCTTTGTTTGTGCCAGTGTCCGTTTGATATTTTCAAAAATTGCCTCCGTTTCCTCTTCTTCGGCTTCAATATTGTCTGGAACTATTTCCAACTGGCGTTCGATAGCTTCCTGCAATTCCAGTTCGTAGTTGCCAGAGGCCAGATAATTAAGAAGTTCCTCTAATTCCTCACGGGTGCATAGCTGATGCCGGTATTTATAAATAAGATTATCGAAACGGTTCATAATATGGGCTACTTACTTATATTACGAACCTGAAGGAAATGATAACTATGCCGATTAAGATTTTTTTAAAAAAAATCTTAAAAACCTGAGTTCGACAATTTTCAATTTATTAAATAATTGAAAATAAGTACTTTGCTTTCCCCTCTCCTTGAGGAGAGGGATAGGGTGAGGTGATAATCAGCCTTCGGCATCTCTCCACATCTCTCCAAAAGGGCGAGAAAAGTCTCCGTTGCCCAGCAAGCTGCATAGTACAGGTTAAAAACTATCTAGCAGTATTAAGGCTATGAAACATGGCAGTTCATAGTGTTGTGAAAAGAAAGTCCGTATTTGACGATTACCCTTCACCATATGATTATTTACAGTAGCGAGGGAGATATTTAGGAGGTCGCTGATCTCCTGATGGCTCCTGCCTTCAAGTTTGCTAAGCGTGTAAACCTTTCGACATTGGTCTGATAATTGTTTTAGAGCCTCGGTCAATAACTTATGGTTTTCCTTGATAAGTAGCGCTTCCTCTACATGGGTATAGACTTCGACAGCTTCGGATAATATAACCGAACGGCTTCTTTCGTCAAGTGCAGCCTTTCGCAAATAATCATAAACCAAATTTCTGGCAACAGTGTGTAGAAAGCCTTTATATGACTTATCCAAATCGATTTTGTCCCGGCTTTCCCATATTTTAATATAAACATCCTGAAGGATCTCGCTGGCTACTTCTTTGTCTCTGACTAAATAGTTGATGTTGGCAAGTAGTGCTTTACTATGCAATCGATATAGACATTCAAAAGCTTGTATATTACCATCCTTAAGTTGGGCAACCAACAGTTTGATATCTGTATCAGAATAATATTCCATGATTTAATTAGAGTGCCTTAAAGAAAGCAATAATTGGTTAATCAATTATAATGAAAAATATTGATTTTTTATAACGAATGTTACTTATTTGCCTGTATTGACCGCTTTTAAGTCGATACCCAAAAGCGCTTTTGGTCAATTTTTGAACCATTTTGGAAGAAATTTAAACCTCATTATCTCCTTATTAGGATAGCTTTGGTTTAGTGGAAATCGATTGATCGGTGCCTCATAAATCAATCAACGATCAAGTACTTCCAAATTTTTTAATCGTTTTAAATACACACACCAAATGAAGATTAGTAGAGAGCGTGAGTAAACAAGCGCAGGCTTATTCAATTTATTCAAAAACTCCCCGGTCTTGTAGACTCGTTTCCCGAATAACCATTAAGTAACCAATTCGAATCCAAACTATGATTATAAGCCTTACTTATGCAGTAAAACGCAGTTTTTTGTTGGCAATATTCTTCTTAAGCACAAACATTGTATCTGCCCAGTTGCCCGAAGTGAAAGTAGATTTTAACTTGAGCGGAAGACAACCAGCACAAGTGCTTGAGCCAGGCTATACACCCTGGGTACTAGCCAACGGACTTCTTGATTCTGTAACGATCAGTGGTATCAAATTCTTTGTAAAAAAAGGGCCGCGTGGCGTTTCGGTATCAACTACGTGGTATAAGGCGAGTGTAGAAGCAGGTGCTTTTAATGCCCGTTTTACCAACGACGGTATATTTGTTAAGGACGGTGATTTTGCTTTGGGCAGCCAGATCGACATCATTATTAAAGGTTTACCGGCTGGGCAGCATAGCCTTGTTACCTATCACAATGCCCCCGATGCCTTAACAGCAGAAACCGTTTGTCCTATTGATGTTTATGTGAACAATGTTTTGGCCGTGGATAACCTCGTTCCTACCATCCGCTTAGAGAAAACAACCGATTGTGCTACCTCCGAAGTGCAATTTACAGTTACAGAAGGGCAGCAAATAACAGTATCCTACCGTGCCGAAACTTCAGGGACGCAGCCAGTAAAAAACGTTTATATCAACGGATTTCAATTAAACGGTGTAAATGCCAGCAAGAAATCAAGATCGCCAAACCCATCTCATCAGGAGGAACATTTGGATGTTCCTGTAAACGGTAGTTATTTATTACAATGGCAGGCAGCGCCATCTGTCGTATCTCACGATGTATACTTTGGTACCGATTCTGCAGCAGTTGCAGATGCTGGCAAGACATCCCCATTATATAAAGGAAGCAAATCTCCTGCTGATACTTCTTATTTAGCAGCAGGCTTACACCCTATGTATAAATACTACTGGCGCATTGATGAAGTGACAGCTAGTAACGTTTATAAAGGTGCTATTTGGTTTTTCCGTACCCGTCAGCTCGCATTCCCGGATGCCGAAGGTTACGGACGATTTGCCCGCGGTGGGCGCGGCGGAAAAGTAGTAGAGGTGACTAATCTGAATGACAACGGCCCGGGCAGTTTTCGTGAAGCAATAACCAATAATGTAGGCCCGCGCACCATTGTATTTGCAGTTTCTGGTATTATCCAGTTACAATCGCGGCTTGTACTCAATCAACCTTACGTAACTATAGCCGGACAAACTGCGCCCGGAAAGGGTATTTGTATAGCCGGAGCGCCATTCGGTATCACCGGAAATGATTGTATTGTAAGGCACGTACGTGTACGCTTGGGTGCGGGCGCAACTTATGATGGTATGGGCTTGACGGGAGCAAATCACTCTATTATGGATCATTGCTCTATCAGCTGGACAATTGATGAAGCCTTTAGTTCGCGGAGCGCTAAGAACATAACCCTTCAACGGACTTTGATTTCTGAAGCTTTAAACCAGGCGGGCCACCAAAACTATCCTGAAGGTACACGCCATGGATATGCAGCAACTATTGGAGGGGCACGAGGAAGCTTCCACCACAACCTTTTGGCTCATTGCGAAGGCCGGAATTGGAGTTTAGGTGGTGGACTAGATGGTAACGGATACTATTCGGGTGAGTTGGATATTACGAATAACGTAGTATACAATTGGGCTGGCAGGACAACAGACGGTGGTGCCAAGGAAGTAAATTTTGTCAATAACTATTATAAACCGGGCCCATCGTCAAGAATTTTTTATGCGTTTACAATGGATCACGAAGGCGTTGGTAAAGGCACCCAGCGAGCCTATTTTAGCGGAAACATTATGCCGGGCCGCTTTAACCTGAATAATCAAAGTGCGGGCCGAAGGGCTACATGGGCGGCATCTGAGGCGGTTCAGTATGAAACGTTTGTGACCCAGCCATTCTTCCCATCTTATGTAAATACCCAGGATGCTTATCAGGCTTATAAAAATGTGCTGTCTGATGTGGGTTGTACCCAGCCGGTATTTGATGATCACGATATCCGCATTGTTAACGAAACCCGGGACAGTACTTATACTTACGTAGGAAGCAAAAGTGGTTTGAAAGGATTACCAGACCATCAAAACGATGTAGGTGGCTATGAAAACTATCCGCAAGCGTCACGCCTTCAAGATTGGGATGCCGACCACGATGGTATGCCAAACTGGTGGGAAACCCTGAAAGGCTTTAATCCAAATTCACCAGAAGGAGATTTTTCTGAAAGTAATAGTGATCCGGATCTTGATGGTGTTACTCATTTGGAAGAATATCTCGAATGGATGTCTAACCCACATTACAGCGCAGCCGGTTCAAATCAAAAGATCAGTATCGATCTGAAAGATTTATCAAGAGGCTATAAACTAAGCCCATCTTTCAGCACTTCAGGTATTACTAATGGTTCAGTTAGTTTAAACAATGGTGTAGCAGAATTTACGCCTTCAGGTGCAGGTTTCGGATCGTTTAGCTTTACAGTTACCGATATTCAGGGTGCTTCTATGACCCGGAAAATCAACCTGGTAAATGGAGTAGATTTAACTTTGCCAATTACTTTAACCAGCTTTAATGCAGAAAGAAAAGACCCTAAAAATGTAAGGGTAACATGGCAAACCAGCCAGGAGCTAAATAACGATTACTTCCAGGTGGAGCGCAGTTTTGGCGATGCCAGCCATTTCGAAAAAACAGGAAGTAAAATGGCTTCTAAAGCAAAAGGCGGAACCAGCACATCTATCCTTAACTACGAAGTAAACGATAAAAACAGCTATTCCGGCGATACTTACTACCGTTTGCTTCAAAAGGATAAAGATGGCAAAAACAGCCTTTCTGAAGTTCGCCATGTAAAGGGAATGATTGAAGCTGGGTTAAGCGTTTGGCCAGTTCCGAATAACGGTGATTTTTATGCAGCAGTAAGTAACGTAACAGGTAACAACCTTATTAATGTTTACGATGTAAATGGAAGATTAATAGAGTCGCAGCTTGTAAAGACGGGATCTATCAATTCCCTTCATGTAAGCATAGCTGGTGTCTATATTGTTAAAGTTGTAAATAAAACAGATAATGCCGTTCTGTTTACGCAGAAGGTAATTGTGCAATAGATTGATAAACATTAACAGATATTGAGGTATCGTATTGGTGCCACAATATCTGTTAATTAAGATTCCTGAAAGTATTCGATACCCCCGATAGGGTTGTTATTCTTATTTAATGAGATTTGGGGGGAGGGGAATGAATAATGTTTCTAAACCCTGGGGCGAATCCTCAGTTCCCCAAATACCAATGTCATTAACTTAAGGATTAGAGATGCGCCGTAGGTGCAAAACATCTAACCCGAAGGGGTCATTGATCTTAAGTTAACGACATTGCCCTAAATGCCCCTGAACAGAAGCTCAGCCAGTTTGCCTAAATTTTGAACCTCATTTTTTTTTCTCATCACTAAGTTTGGATACAAATCATCGAATAGGGTTGGATAGAATTCGACTAATTCGGTAGCCAATTATCCATTAACCAATATAAACTAAAAATTATGAGGACAACGTTACTGCTTTTCATGGTCGCTTCTACGGAAAAAATTATAATAAATTAAGTTAGTGTAATCTTTGATCAGAGAGGCTGCCTTCAAAAAAAGGCAGCCTTTTTTCGTTGGTGCGGCTTTGCACGATAAAAACTTCTGAGGCCCTCGTTGATTACATCTAAATCTCTGTTTCCCTTCTACCTCCATCGAAGTGTTTGCATGAGAAAATCCTCACTGGCTAAATTGCGGTCAGTTCCGGTTAATATATGTTTACACAATTTTCCTTCAGAAATTGAATTTTGTTTGCTGTTCCTGCATTCATCCAAAGGCTATTTTGCCCGGAAGTTCAGGTTGCCTGATAACTAACAATTATAAACAAGGGCGGCATTTTTCAGGATAGATTCGTGGATACTACGCAATCAAGAGAAGATGGGTTTAGAGTCCACTTATTATTATTTAATAAACACTATAACCGTTTCATTATTGCATTTACTCAATCTTTCAAAAATCCTTTTTCAAACTCTCCAAATCTTTATATGAAAAAAATTTACTCACTCTTAATCTTTATGTGTGTGCTGGTTGGCGGTGTTTTAAATACATGGGCGCAAACGGTTTATCCATACTTTCCAGATGCTAATGTTAAAGGCAACCTTGTTGGCGTAGCAACATCAGTAGATAATCCTTCAACATTGGTAGTGAACCAATCTCAGGATTTTACCCTGGAAGTTAATGCAACTGCAAATACTCCAGTAAAAATTGCCGATGGAATAAGCGTTTACGAATATCTGCCCGCAAGTACATCAACAGTGCGCTTTGTTAAAAAAGCATCTGTAGTTTATGTTTATGAAGGTGCGGTTTACAAAACAAGCATCAATTCGACATCACAGCTTGAGTTTCCGGCTATCCGGCTAGAAACTGATGATAAAACGAATCAAAAGGGAATTTATAATCCTGCAAACCTGATTGCGAATCCCGGATTTGAAACCCGTGTTACTCAGGGCACCTCAACAACACATTATAAAGACGGAACTTACTGGAATACTTATAATGATCTAAAGGCTGCAGATTGGGGAACAGGAACGAATACCTCCATCCGTAGTGTGAGCGGTTATTATTCAGAAGGTTCCTATTCTTTAATTTTTCATAGTTCCTCCCGTTATTTAACGCAGAATTTAGGCAAGCTGAAACCCAATACTTATTATCAGATCAGCTACGATTACTGGACTTCATCTCCATCAAGTAATGGAGGCGCTACTTACAATATTCTGTTAGGAACCGAACAATTTTCAGGAAACACAAACACCTTGGTGGGGCATACAACTTCATCAACAGAAACAACAAAGAAGTCTTTTACGGGAATATTCAAATCTCCGGAAACTCTTCCCGACGCAGATATCTGGCTCACTTTTCATCGGCCTGTATCAAAAGTAGACTGGTTTGACCGGATTAGCCTTCTGGAATCTTCGTCTACAAATTCTGCTGCCGGAATAAGCGGAGTAAGTGGAGCGGTTCTCTATGTCGCTGGCACAGCCTATGCGCCCGAAATAAGCCTGAATACCAGTGCCGGTGACTATGTAGAAATGACATCATTTATCACTAATCCCAGCTTCGAAAATGGTACCACAGGATGGACAAATAACGGTATGGCAACTCAAACTAATACTTCTTTTGGTTCCAGTAAAAACGGAAATACATACGTGGAGAAATGGGTAAGTAGTCCGCCGCTGCCGAATGTAAGCGTCACCCAAACTTTAACAGGATTGCCTAACGGGAAATATACTTTAAAAGCTGCTGCACAGAATATTTTGCAAAATCCACTTTCGGGTAAACCAGGAGCCTTCCTTTTCGCAAATGATTCGGAAACCGAAGTGGGCGATAAGAATGATTATTCGGCTGACTTTTTAGTGATAGACGGAACTGCATCTATCGGCTTTAAGACGCTGAGCTCTCAGGCAAACTGGACTGCCTTAGATAACTTCCGGCTGCAATACAAGGGTTTCGGTGCCGAATCGATGAAAGCTCGTTTGCAGGTACTCAAAGACACTGCTACTGTTTTACTCGGTAAGAAAATGCAGAACACGGTTCGTACACCGCTGGCCAGTGCTAGTGATGCAGCTCAGGTAGCATTGGATAATCCTAACGCAGGGAACGAACTCGCAGATGTACTTTTGCAGCTGCAAAATTCGGTAAATGCGGCACGAACCTCCATTGCTTATTACACCGAACTGCAAAATGCCATTAATGCTGCAACTGTTGTTTATGGCGATGGGAGTGGTAAGGATGCCGCTATTCTACTGTCCGTTATTCAGAAGAATGAAACCCTGGTGAACAACCTTGATGCCTTTTCTGATGATCTTAAGAATGGAACGGTAGAAATCAATGCAGCGGTTTTAGCGTATCGGGTAGCAAATGCTTCGGGAGCACAGCCTGTTGTGGTTACAGATCCCAATTTTGCACGCGGGGCAACTATGGCTTTCGGACGCAGTACCATATCGGGTATGGCAGTAAGCGATTTGTTAGAACACGGTTTCTGCTGGAGCACAAATCCTGAGCCTACCATTTTCGACAATAAAACAACGAAGTATCTTTCCAATAACGGGTTTATTTACAAGATAGAAAACCTGGAGCCATCCACAATATATTATATGCGGGCATACGCCATATCCAAATCTTATACAGTGGGCTACGGCAATGTATTAAAGGTGATAACGATTCCTAAAGGCACTGTAACTTATCAATTGAACTCAAGCGTAACCAATAGCGGAGAGCACTATCCACGCATTTCGGCGGCCGTATCGTCGGCTGTTAATTATTGGAATAACCTTACCAGTATCAAAAATCATCACCTGTCGGTAAATTATAATGCGGGAACGCCGACGGCTGAAGCAAGCTATGGTGGCTATATGCAGTTTGGAGCAAATTCTAGCTATCAACGCACTGGAACCGCCATACATGAAATGCTGCACACTATAGGTGTTGGCCAACATAGCATGTGGTATGGCCCTAATTCTCCTTTAAGAGCCACAGGGAGCGGCGGCGCATGGTTAGGTGAGCGTGCTAATAAAATAGTGCAGTTTATAGATAACGATCCTGCCGGATATCTGAGAGGGGACGGCGTTCATATGTGGCCTTATGGTATTAATGGCGCACATGAGGATACCGGTAGCGAGTTGCTGTATATTGCTGCTTCGCTAATTGCACAGGCGCTCGGAGAAGATGGTTTGCCTCCAACCGGCGGATTTGCCACACCAGCTTATACCTTGAATCAGAAGGATGGCGAGAAGTACTATATCAAAGTTGAAGATGAAAGCTTAGGGCGTAACAGTACTTTTTTATCAGAAAATGCATTGGGGCAACTTGCCAATAGAGTAATCAGCCCGACAAGTGCCCTGGCGGCAGATAGTGCAGCCTGGTACCTTAAATTCGATCCGGTTACAGGTTATTATCAAATCAAGAATGCCGCCACGGGGAAATATTTTACCTATCAGGCGGCTGGAGAAAACGGAATTGCGTTAACTTCAGTTTCAACCCCCGGGATAGCTAACGCCTTCCAGTTAATGGGTGCACGTTATAACATCCAGATTGGTACCCAGGAAGAAGGCCTTCTGCTTAAAGCATATTGGATTATTCGTCCCGAAGCAAAGTTAAACCCAGCTTGTCTTTCAGCTAATTCACCCGGATCAACCAGTGCTGTAGCTCTTATTAACCGCAATGACGCTACTGCGCAGCGCTGGCTGTTTTTATCTCAGCAGGAGGTAAGTAAATTCGATAATATGATCGTATTACCGGTAAGCTTGACTAAATTCGGGGCAAGGTTAAAAGCTGCTGAAGTTCATTTAGACTGGTCGACATCTGCAGAAAAGAACAGCCTGAAGTTTGAAGTTGAAAGAAGTACTGATGGGAAAATCTTCCATCCTGTTGGAGTGGTTTCTGCCGCCGGAAACTCATCTACGCTAAGAAACTATCTTTTTACAGACAAACAACCTGTATCAGGGATCACTTATTACCGCCTAAAACAAACCGACACTGATGGCGCATTTTTTTATTCGGGCATTGAAGCTGTTAAGGTTTCGTTAGAGCAACAAAATCTTTCTTGCTACCCAAATCCGACTTCTTCATCGGTATATATATCAGGGCTTAATCAGACAGGATCATACACTTACATTGTGTATAATACCAGCGGCTTAAAGGTGTCGCATGGAAAGATTCAGGATGGCAAAATCAACTTATCCGAACTAAGCGACGCTTTGTATACCATTCAGGTAAATGAAAACGGTAAAAAGGTATTGATCCAGAAAGTGATTGTGAGAAAATGAAAAAAGCTTTTATAAATTAAAATCCTTGAATGCGGGATATTGTATGGAACTGTCCGTAGAGTTCCGAAGGGCTCTACGGATTCAGAAATAAAAAGGAGTCTCTAACTCTTAATGCCACATGGAAGGCAGACAAAAGTTTCGTTGTTTGTGGCTGAAGTGCTTAGGGGAATACACGTTTCTTTCAACAAAAAATAAATGGATAAATTGCTTTCTTAATATGGAAATAGCCGGAATCTAACATCCCTTTGTCTAAATAACACATATGCAAATTTTACAATCCTCTAAATACCTGGGAAATAATGGAAAAACATTTACTGCTGATGGATTATGGATTGGAATAACAGAATACCAGAAGGAAAATCTACCAAATTTTTCATGGCACGCTCATGAAAATGATCATATTTCACTTCTATTAAAAGGAGGTACCGTAATAAAAAGTGCTAACAGGGAACAGGTGGGGACTTCCGGCGATGTCATCTTTTTCCATTCAGATGAGGCTCATCAGAACAGCCATACGCCTGCCGGTTCGAAAAATTTAAATATTGAGTTCGAAGATGAATTTTTGAAAACCTTTGATTTACAAATAAGCGGATTAAAGCAATCATTAACGGCTATAAATTCAAAGTTCATCCTTTTAAAAATCTTCAAGGAACTGCAATCCCCTGACACGTTCTCGTCAGACTCTATAACTCTTTTGGTGTTGAGTCTGTTTGGTAACGACAAATCATCAAAAAACAGTTGCGTGCCGGCATGGATAACAACTGCACGCGAATATCTACATGACAATAGTACCAGACAAATAAGTCTGGTAGAACTTTCGCACCTAACCGGAGCTCACCCTGTTACTATTTCTAAATATTTCCCAAAGCATTTCTCCTGTACTTTGGGTGAATACATGCGCCGTCTAAAAGCAGAAAAAGCCCTAAATCTTCTTCAAAAGCAGGAGGTATCATTGGGTAATGTGGCCCACAAATGTGGCTTTTCAGATCAAAGTCATTTTATAAGAACCTTTAAAAACCTTACAGGCATTTTGCCGGGCGAATATTGTAAACTTATAAATTCTTAAAACATGGCTAATTCTGTTCTATTTAACTTTAAAGGAAGATCATAAAATTGCATATGAAAACTAAAATGATCCTCACCACTGTTCTGTTATTTGCGCTGGCAAGTCCACTTCTCTCTGTAGCTCAACAATCTAAGCACGCAACTTTCAGCCTCAAAGAACTCATCGATTCTATCGACGTTGCCTTAAACAAGAACTATATATTTCCAGACAAGGCAAAGGAAATTACACATTACCTAAAGAGCCAGCTTAAGAAAAAAGCATATGACACATTACTTGATCCATATGCTTTAGCAAGTCAGCTTAAAACCGACATTTACAAAATTCACCGTGATCCGCATATGCATGTGATTTTTAACCCTGACATGGCTGAAGAAATGATGAACCGGAAGGAGCCTGCAAAGACTGAGCTTATGAGAATGGATAAAGAGAATAACTATATGTTTAAAAAGGCTGAAGTTTTACCGGGGAATATCGGTTATCTTCTGTTTAACGGATTTGTAGAATATACGGAGGAGTGCAGGCCTGTTATCTCTTCAGCAATGAAATTTCTAGCCAATACCAACGCGCTGATTATAGATTTAAGGTATAACGGCGGTGGTGACCCAAAGATGGTTAACTATATTGAAAGTTTCTTTTTCAAAAACAAAGTTCATATGAATGATATTGTGAATCGGCCTACCAAAGACACTACCGTTTTTTATACTGATCCGGAAAAGACAGGCGGATTAACACTTTCAATGCCTGTATATATTTTAACAAGCAGCAAAACGTTCTCGGCTGCTGAAGATTTTAGCTACGGCATGCAAACGGTAAAACGTGCTACCATTGTTGGCGAAACTACCGGCGGCGGGGCTCATCCAACGGAGCCATATTCAGTAGGGCAAGGTTTTGTATTATTTGTTCCTTTTGCAAGGTCGTTAAACCCGATTACAAAAACAGACTGGGAAGGTACCGGCGTTGTACCGGATATTAAGGTGATTAAAGGTGATGCCCTTTTGAAAGCGCAGCACCATATATTCCAGGAAAAGTACAATACAGCTATCGATGAAAGGGACAAACGAAAATATCAGTTCTTTATTAATTCTTCGATAGAGCAAGAGAACCCCATTGCCGCATCTACACTAAGCCAGTTTGTGGGTAATTACGGTGACTTGAGATTTTACATGCAAGACGGAAATCTGTTTTGTAAAAATCCAGAACGCAACAATAGTGTGTTACAGTTAAAACCCATTTCCGAAGGGTTGTTTGTGCTGGAGGAAAATGTACAGGTCGAGTTTTTTAAAGACAGTGCGGGTAAG
>CBIHNR010000075.1:0-24846 GCA_966211215.1 uncultured Pedobacter sp. | reverse complement strand
GATAACATGTTTTATCCAACAGCTAAATCAACCACTATTATTATAAATAATTGTATTCATTTACTTCGGAATATACTATTTAAATCACGAATTATCATTTTTTTAACCCATTAAACCCTTTTTTTAACCTCTACTTACACCCCAGGACATACTTTTGACAAGTTCCTTTCGGTTAGACATTCCAACTTGAAAGTAAATAATTCTCCGAAGACTAACCTTATCCGATGATTTTGATGAATAAAGTTTTCATATTCTTTAGTTTTTTTTCGAAGAAGATCCTCATAAATATAGCTTTATCAACTAATATACTAGGTCTTATCATTTCATTGATTGGGAAGAGCAGATCCTTCAGTATCGGTTATCTCTGTGCTATTTTTTTCAGTTATATCTTAGTCAAAAGACTCGAGTGAAATGGTATCACATAACCGGAAGCGGCATTGTACTCAACTCCTTGTTTGTAGCTTTCTTGTTTCTCAAATCAGACTCGACTCTTGGCAGGATCTTTATTTATAAAATATGCTTTAAAATGCTTCAAGATCATCTATTTGAAGGAATAGGATTCGGACGTTTTAAATATGAGTACCTAAACTATCAATACGATTACTTCAAAGCAGGAAGATATACAATAAAGGAATTGTTGCTGGCGGACAACACCAAACATGCGTTCAACGACTATTTAGAGTTTTGGATTGAAAATGGATTAGTATGGTTCATTTTGTTAATCGCTCTCTTAATATTTACAGCCTTAATCATTAATCAGCTGGTAAAAAAGTATCCGGAGAACCAGACGATATTATTTTGCAGTTCACAATTAATAGTGCTATCAATAGCTTCCTTATTTACACACGTAGCAGAAAAGCCTCTTTACCAGATTATATTCATAACAAGCTTAATTACGCTCTGTAGCACAAAATGGAACAGAACTCCTTCAGATTTTATTTGTCTTTTTAAAATACTAATTTGTACAACTCTTGTAGTTACAGCAACTAAATACTATAACTATCTCTACAATATTAATGCATACCGTGCCTGGAATTCCGCCAGTCCACTTTTCGCATCAGGCTTTCTTAGCGAAGCACTAATTGAATACTCGAATATTTATCCCCATTTAAAAAGTGATTTTCGGTTTCTCGATGATTATTCCGCTCTATTAGGTTCAGCGGACTGCATCTCAGCTCAGGAATCTATTTTAAGGCAATTATGTAATCTGGATAATGCATCAATATTTCATTGGAACTTAGCTAAATGCTTAAAAAAGAGAAAAAAAATTAAAGAGGCAGAGGTAGAATTTATAAGGGCTATCTACACAGTTCCTAACCGCCTTACCCCCAGATACGATCTTATCCAATTGTATTTGGAGACTAATCAACACGATAAAGTTTTTAAAACTTGTAAAGAGCTACTCACTATACCAGTAAAAGTTTCTTCCACCACAACTTCACGGATACGGTCAGGTACCCGATTTATACTTAACAAAGTTCAAAATAATCGCCCAAATCTCAAGCAACTTAATATATCATAAAACTCATTTTTCTCCAAAACATGAAAGAAAGGCTCTGATCGCTATCCTTCCATTTCCTTAACAAAACATTAATACCAAATCCTTACGTAATCATGAAAAATAACTTTTCAATTTTTCTTTCTATCGGAGCGCTTGCTCTGTTTTTCTCACTCATTATTTCCTGCGAAAAGGAGATCAGCCCCCGGAACAAAGATTCCTATTTATTGGATAAATCAATACCACTTGACATTCCTCTTGCAAAAAAATACTATGAACAACTGAAAAAAGAACAGGGAGACAAGGTTGCCTCCCTGAATAATACCACACTCTCCGATAACCGGCCCAACAGAAAACATGTAATGTTCAGTAAAGCTTATTCTTCCTCCACGTCGAAAGCGACTTTTGTTGAAATCCCAATGTTTTATAACAGGAAACAGGGGGCACTCATGGGAGGTAAAAAAGAATTCAACAACGCCAAAATTACAAATGCCCTTTCTAAAAGCTTCGACAGACTCATCATCTACAAAGACAAGAAAACGGGAGCTATTGACCAGCGTATAGTTACCTATATTCCTGACAGTAGTTACCTTGTCCGTCAAAATAATAATATCAGCCATAATCATATTGATAAACTTGACCGCGATTTCACTGGCACAATTGTGTATAAAACATGGGATGGAAAAGCGCTCTTTGCTTACAGATTCATTAACGGAAAAAAAATTAAAACATTAATACGAAACAGAACCAAATCTGCAAAAAAACGAAAATCACCGGGGACATTAGAACAAGTATGCACCACCTATTTCTATCTGGAGTATACTGAAAACTGTTACTATTCTGATCCTGAATCGGATTGGATGACTTGTACCCTTACAATAGATTATTATACTGAATGGACCGAATGTGTCGATAATGATGATTATTACGATAATTTAACCGGAGATGACTGTGTAGACTATGGTATAGGATGTCCGGAAGATCCTACACCGACTCCTACACCCAATCCTGATCCGTGTTATAATGCAACCAGCTACACCAAAAATGGTACCAGGATACTGACTGGCTGCGACATCGAAAATGACGTTGATAATGCCTGCCTAAAGAGTGTTGTACAAACAGTTGTTAATAATAATATTGAATTTGACGTTAATAGAACTTTAAATTCAATTTTTGGGACCAACGATGATGTTAATTTATATTTCCATGATGAAGAACTTCAGTCAGGTATTGACGGCGAAGCTCGCAAGCGCTATGATTATTCTACAAATGGAGTCCGGCAGTTGGGTATTGATATCAATTTAAATCAGAAAACTCTGCCTAATGCTTCAAAAGAATATATAGTTGCAACAATATTACACGAATCATTGCACGCTTATTTTCGGGTACAAAACCAAACAGCTTCTCTTGATCATGACGAAATGGCCAATAAGTACATAAATTGGTTTAAAGATATCATGGATGATTATTTTCCAAATATAAGCTCGACAGATAATAATGCTCTTGCCTGGGAAGGTTTGGGAGAAACAAAGGCGTGGGAAAAGAAAAGTTCAGAAGAAAAAAACAGTATCGCTGCGATAAACGGAAAGCATAGGGCATTAACAAGCGGCACCCCTCCCTGCCCCTGATAATTGTGTTTTATAAGTTTTTTTGCTACATAGGTGTCAAAACGTATATAAGTAAAATAATTTGATAAAAAATCACACCATGGCTCCGAACTAAACAGTTATTTCTATAAAGAATTTTTGTAATATTTCTTCTATCAAGAAAGTTTAACGAATAGCTACACAAAAAGCCTAAAATACTTTGTATATGAAAAAAATTCTTGTTTTATCAATTTTTATAGTGTTTGCCTCCCGGTGTCTTTCTCAGGAAGAGCGATCGTTCAGGCATTTTTCTTCAGATGAACGTGCCTTTGCGGAACTAGATACTTTCCTACTGAAAAATTTCTTTTTCCCCACCTTTCTTAATTTAGATTGTAACTATAACTATCTGGCAATGATTATCAGGTTTAACTCAAAAGGAGAAGTCACATCTGTTGAGTTCCTGAATGAAGCACATCGAGATTTTAAAAAGGGTTTTAACTGTTTAAAAAAATTTAAGTTCAGAGCTCCCGAAAAATTTAGCCAACACCCTCTTTTACTATTTGCTACAATTGATCAAAGGAATAAGGATGCTTGCCCTGTTCTGTACCCCAAGGACATGTCTCCTTCAAAAGTTACTCATATTATCCTGGAAATCGTAAGGAAACAATTGAAAAAAGAGCCTAATACAATCTTATATGGAACATTTGAAGTTGTTTCTACAGAATCAGGTATTAAATGCTATAATTTAAGAGGTGAGTGATAACGAATAGTGGTGCCTGTTAAATTACTTCAACATCCAACTAACTGGCTATAATAGTCTTGTTATCCCAAGTCAAATGAAATCTATTCACTTGATCTTTCTGCTCTTCCTTCCCTGCGCTCTCTTTGCGAAGGGTAGAGATACGCTTTATTACGAATTAAAACCAGGAAAGTTTTCCTTTATCAAATTAGAGCGTATAGTTACAATTCGCCCCCCCCCCGCCTTGTAACTTCTTATTCATTTTACATTCCTTGTAAATGCACGAAGCAGGGTGATTTGTGGTTCTTGTGGCACAATAATCCAGAAGTTGGAGGTTCAATTCCTCTAGAACCACTAAAAAGTATTAAAGAAATTGTATCAGGTAATATTCGATTTATAAAGCTTTCTAAATTGATTAAAATAATGAAAGAACATGACAATAGTTTTAATCGATTATTCCTTTTGTATTTTGTAGATAAAAAAACACAAAAAGTTTACCCCGTAACAAAAATGACGAGCTTTGCTGATGATTATCCGGACTTAATACCGTCAGATTCTACCGGCAACCAGGAATAGAAAATCTTTTGATCTGTTACCAGTAAAGTACGCCGAAACAGGTTTTCTTTATTATATCTGTGGCTAACCTTATCTCTAACAATTATGTTTTTTAGCAGCACGAAAACTAAGATACCCCAAATTGAAAAAAAAACTATAAACACCTTTAACAACAGTATTTTATGCATGCTCTTATTGTTTTTCAGTTCTTGTTTCTCCAGACCTGAAAAGCTGAACGAATTTGAGAAAGTTATTGAACACTACAAAAATGGGGAGCCTGATGACTTGAAACTGAAAGCTGCACTTTATCTGATTGCTAATATAAAATACCATCAAGCAAATTACTATACAGATATGGCGTTCCATAAAGTTTTCGCCACTATTGGCAACAGAGAAGTTCCGGAGGCTGTACAAAAAAAAGCATGGGAAACGTCAAGCATAGAATTTGAAAGCTTTGACTATGAAAAGATAGAACTGAGAGCAGATTCAGAAATTGTTACCGCAGAATTCTTAATAGATAATATTGACCAGGCCTTTAAAGCCTGGCGCACATATCCGTGGAGCAAAAATTTATCGTTCGATGATTTCAAAAATATATTCTCCCCTACAGGGTATCCAACGAACCGATCGAAAAATGCAGAAAACGTTTTCAAGAACGGTATGCCTGGCTTATCGACAGTATGGGAAAGTCAACAAGTATGACTAGAGCCTTCGAATTGATTTACAACAATTTCTATCAAGAGTTTAGTTCAACCGGTAAATCAAAATATCCAATTGCTATGAGCTATTCGGAGTTTTTAAGCGCCAAAAGCGGCCGTTGCGGAGATGCCTGTAATGCTTTGGGAATGGCATTGCGATCTATGGGGATTAAATGTGCTTTCGATTATTCTGTTCAATGGGGCAATCAAAAATCAACACAACATTCCTGGATTGCATATCCTAAAGATGATCACTTAACTTATTTTATTGATAGAGACAGCAAATTACAGATACCACAATATGTTCATAGCGCTAAGTTCTCAGTTGATGAGCCTGGAGGCAATTTCTTAAATGAAAACATTAAAATTCTGCAGTATAAGAAAGGTACAAAAGTAAGACGGCTTTCATTCGATCGTCAAGTTTGCCCGATAGCAAAAAACAATTTTCAGGAGAGAACCTCAATCATTAACAACTTCAGTAATTTAAATCTGGATGTCACCGACCATTATATTCAAATATCCGACGTCAAACTTAAAATAGGCGATTCGCTCTTACAGCGCAGCAACATCTACTTAACTGTCTTTGATATAAACAAATTAAATATAGTGGACGCAGCCCAGATCAAAACAGATAGTGTAACCTTTAGAAAAGTTGGGACGGAAAACATCTATTTTCCGGTAATACTAAAATCGAATGAAAGACATCCGATTTTGCAGCCATTTTTGCTGGAGAAGAATGGAAATATGCGACATTTTCAATGCGATAAAGCAAGCAGACAAACCCTTATTCTCAGAAGAAAGTATCCTCTTTTAGCTTATAATCTAAACAATGCTAACTTTTTGTTTAACGGGAGGTTTCAGGGCGCAAATAATCCTGATTTCCAGAATCCCACCGATCTTTTCCTCTTGAAAAAAACTTATGTATCACCAACAAGGATTATTGTAAATCAACCTAAAGTCTTCAGGTATTACAGGTTCATTCCTGACAGTACCCGCAAACTTTCAATTGCAGAGCTCGAATTTTATTCTTCTATTAACGGAAAACATAAAGAGCTTTCGGGGGAATTTATTAGCAATTCAAAGGAATCCGTTGAGAAAACTGCTAATGCCTTCGATAAGGATTTTGCAACTATCTTCCATGCTGAAAAAGGATCTTGGCTTGGAATTGATTTAGGACCGGGAAACAAGAAAAGAGTTGATATAATAAAATTTTGTCCCAGAACTGATGCCAATTTTATTATTCCCGGATATGAATATGAATTATTTTATTGGGATAAATCCTGGGTTTCTTTTCAAAGGAAAATTGCGGACGATTACAAGATTGTTTTTAAAAATGTACCTACCGGGACTCTATTTTGGCTGCACTGCCTGAATGGGGGCTCCGAAGAACGACTATTCACTTATGAAAACGGTCGCCAGAAATTTTGGTAAGTCCCTGATTTATATAAGCGATTGCTGCAAGATAATCATCTAGTTTTCTGACTACCGCCAGATTCTGGGCAGCCTGTTTCTTTCGCGTTGTGTTGTAATCTTCGCCAAAGCCGACATCCAATTGCCAGTGCAGCTTGTTTTTCTATACCCCAATGAGCCGGATTACCTGATTAAAGCAAGCGGTATCATCTTCAAGGCTGGAGATATAATAGCGGTACTGTACGCTATGGCTATCATTTATAATTCTTTCAGAGGTTATTTTGATAATACGTTTCAGTCCTCTGCAGTTTTCTTTTCATCAATCCAATTAAGCTAATGGATCATTTTACAATTTCTTATTTCGGCCCGTCCGTGCCCTTTGTCGTCCTGACTATAGCTATTCTTCCGGCTGTCCTCCTTTCGTAGAGTTAAGAGTTTTAGCGTTTTTACGGATACCAAAAAATAGAGTATTCAACTTGCCGAACAAAAAAGCGGAGCCCGAATTAACGAGCGCCGCTGATCTTCTCCTACTGCTGTAGTTAAATCAAATTTATATTAATTCATTACTGAATACTCAAGGTTTTTCTCAGCACATTTCCCGATGTTTTGTTAGGTTCATCGGGCTGATTACCGCCAAGAGCCAGCTCAACATTGCCTTTAAACTCTACATATTCGCCATTTTCTTTTACATAAGAAAGATCTTCCGGTTTTAATATAAACTTAACCACTTTACTTTCGCCTGCCTTAAGTGCAACCCTACTGAAACCTTTAAGCGACTTTAAAGGAGCTTTAATGCCCGTAATTTTATTAACTACATAAAGTTGCACAACTTCATCACCAGCGACTTTTCCAGTATTAGTTACACGCGCAGAAACCAATACATTTTTGCCTTTTGCAACATTTGCAGGCGCCGTCAACTTATCGTATTTAAACGAAGTATAGCTTAAACCGTATCCAAAACCGTATAAAGGCTTCCCGTTAAAGTAGCGGTAAGTACGGTTATCCATGTTGTAATCCTTAAAATCAGCAAGGTCTTTATCACTTTGGTAAAAGGTAACAGGCAGTCTTCCTGATGGGTTGTAATCGCCAAAAAGAATATCTGCAATTGCTGTCCCGGCAGATTGACCGCCATACCATGCGTTTAAAATAGCTGGAATATTAGCTGATTCCCATGGTGTAGCAATTGCACTACCGGTCATCATTACAAAAACAACCGGTTTGCCGGTAGCCTTTAATGCTTGCATTAACTCGGTTTGCACTGTTGGAAGCAAAATTGAGGTCTTATCGCCACCATTAAAACCAGGATCGCTAACCCGCATGGATTCGCCTTCCAACTGAGGAGAAATACCTCCTGCGAATATGAAGGCATCTGCATCCTTGTGACGGTTAGCCAAAGCATTGAAATCAGTTTTCACATAATTGCCTACATTGAATTTCAAATACGCATTACCATCACCCTGCCAAAATTCAACCTCCAGGTTATAAACAGAATCCTTTTGCGTTTTAAGGTTAAAGCGTTTTAATTCACGTTTTTTAGCCGTCCACTCATCCATAACTACTTTTCCGTTTATTTTAAGGCGGCAACCATTATCAGCTTCCAATTCTAACGAAAGGCTCTGATCGGCTTCAGCCTTAAAGCTGGAAGTGAAACGGGCTGAAAAATCATTGGCAATAAGGTTTTGGATTACATTCTCACCTTCCTGCCATGCGTGGTTGATATCGACTTCGTTTCTTGTTGCAAGCGGAGCACCGTTCAGGTCTGTATTATTGAAATATTCGGCTTTAAATCCCGCTTTTCCATCAGCAGTAAACTGTCCACGAACACCTTGGTAATTTAAAAGATCAGCGCTGGTAAAGGTCATAGCCTTCTCGTAAACCACTTCGGTATTTGCACCTACTTTATCTTTGATCCCCTGCAGCACAGTAGATAGCTTAGAGGGAGTACCATTGTAGTTTCCTAATATAGCTACGGCATTATCTGCATTAGGGCCTACCACAACAATCTTTTTCAAGTTCTTTTTTAAGGGTAATAATCCATCATTCTTCAATAAAACCATCGACTGCCGCGCCATCAATAAAGCATGTTCTTTATGAGCCTGGCTTTCAAGTACCGAAGCCGGAGTTTGAGCATATTTTACCATAGAAACCGGATCAAACAAGCCTAACTGAAATCGTATCATAAACAAACGTTTTACGGATACATCAATTTGTTCTTCGGTGATCTTTTTATTTTTTACACCCTGAACTAATGATAGATAAGCAGAATGGCCACATTCTACATCAGTTCCGTGGAATACAGCATCCACTGAAGCCGCTTCTGCATCCGGATGCGTTTTATGTTTCATAAAAAAGTCATCAATACCGGCACAATCGGAAGTTACATAACCGGTAAATTTCCATTGATTACGCAAAACATCATTCATCAGGATATCACTGGCGCAGCAAGGCTGGGTACGAAATGCGTTGTAAGCACACATTACTCCGGCAACTTTAGAATCAACAACCAGTTTCTTAAATGCCGGTAAATAAGTATCCCACAGATCGTAAGGACTTACATCGATATCAAAATTGTGGCGTAATGGTTCCGGGCCGCTATGAACAGCGTAGTGTTTTGCACATGCAGCTGCTTTAAGGTATTTGGGATCATCGCCTTGCAAACCACGAACAAAAGCGTCACCTAAAGTTAGCGTAAGAAATGGATCTTCTCCGTAAGTTTCCTGTCCTCTCCCCCAACGTGGATCGCGAAATATATTGACGTTGGGAGTCCAATAAGTCAAACCGACATAGCGCTTACCGCCTCTGTTTGATTCGTTCGCCTTGTTATAAATGGCACGTCCTTCCAAAGCAGAATAGTCTGCCATTTTAAAAAGTGCATCGGGACTGAACGTAGCGGCCATAGCAATTGCCTGCGGGAATACCGTAACATTATAAGGTGTGCGGGCCACTCCATGAAGCGTCTCATTCCACCAGTCATAGGCAGGGATACCTAAACGAGGAATTGCTGGAGCAGCATTTAACATCTGCGCTACTTTTTCTTCGAGTGTTAAACGTCCAACCAGGTCGGTTACACGCTTTTCAAAAGTTAAAGATGGGTTTTGAAATGGATATTGCTGACTTTGAGCCCTAATGATGAACGGCCCGAGCAATAGGCAAAAAATTCCGATAAATACGCGTGATGAAATTTTTTTCATGTAAGAATTATTTTATTAGTGTGTGTAATTGCGTTTTGCGGCCTAGCAGTTATGAAGTAGATGAAGGTTAGCCATTAAAACAATCAGACTTTACAAAAAAGCCGTTCCTCCTGAAGAGGAACGGTAATAGAATATTTGTTTTGGATATCTATTTAGGAAGCCAACGCGTGTCTCCTACTCTATTTGTCACAATTGGGGAAGTAAGATTTTTTATCGTCAGATCTCCCGCTGTGGGATTCACAAACAAATCAGCTGCACTAACACCTAACTGAGTGCCTTTTATCGGACTTAGCCCAACCAGATAATCTGTGGTAGCGTAATTGTTTGCAAAGCTTGTAGTAGTATTTGCTGCTATGGCATATGCTGCGCCACTTGCTGAAGCGATGAGTACTTTTTCGAATACCAGAGATGAGCCCGCAGCCGATGCGATGTTAATCAATCTCTGATTATAGGCATAATCGTAAAGCGTAATATTTCTATACTCTAATTTTATTGGGTAAGTGGATGAACCATAGTCGAACAGATGTTTCATATTCTTGGTTCTATCAGCGGTTTGATAATGATCCCGCATGAAAGTACAGTTGGTGAATATTGCATTCTCAACGTTGTCTTTACCGCCTGACCCCATAGCAAATAAACCATAAGGGCCGGAATGCCCACCATTTTGATCGAATAAACAGTTTTCCATTTCTAACCTGCCAATACGTTTCAGGTTACTTCCCTGATGGCGCCAGAAACCTCGTTTAAATTGCTTGAAATTACAATTGAAGAAAATAATCTGTTACATATTCAAGCCACTGCCACTATTAAAGAAGTAGCCTGCATCCAGATTCTGATAGAACTCAATATTTGAGAATTCCAGGCTGGCAATGTAAGCATCAGGAGATATATCCCAGTTACCAGTCATTTCAATCTGAGCTCTTATTCCTCCAGGCTCTCCAGTCAGTTTAAAGCCTTTTTTAATTCTGAAAGGTGCAACCTTGTAATACGAACCAGCTGGAAGATAGTATTCTACCCCTTCTGGTACAGCTGCATTATCATTTGCCGCTGCTAAGATCTTACTTAGGTCATCTTCCCTTTTAATCACAATAGTTTCTGCCGACGGCCCAGCGGTACGGAAAGTGATATTGTTATACGGTTTGTCATACTTACGGGGCTTTTTGGTATCGTAAATATTAACGTTATATAAGGTGTTCTTCTCCAAACCTGTTATTTCTGCGTACCCCTGGCTGATTTCCTGAGGTGTTAAACTCCTGCCAATGCTTGCAATGGTATCTGTTAATGTTGGTACAATACTAATACTATCTACCGGATTTGCAGCATCAATCAGCCAGCGGATAGTTGCTGAGTTTTCGAATATATCTGCTTTGGATACTTTTTGCAGAAGACTTGCAAAAGCTGGCCTGGGCTCTGTTGTAGCACTTGTTGTAGCCCATTGTGAGTTATGCCCCCCATCGGCACTTACTGCCCGTAAGCGGATAAAGAAGGTTGTATTGTATGGAATGTCATCCACAAAAAGCTGTGGATCTGTTACATTGAACAAAGCAAAGCGTTTGGTGTAGTAGTTATCCAGGCAAAGCTCAACCTCATACGAAGCTGCATCCTGAATCTTATACCAGACCACAGCAATTGAATTGCTTTTAACCAGGGGTGCAGTTAGCACGAACCTTGGTTGGAATAAATCAAGTTGTTCTTCGTAAAGAACCTCTTTACAGCCACTAAACGATAAGCTGCAAAGAATTCCCACAATTAGCGAGAATAAAGAAGTTATTCTTGTCATCTTTTTCTGTTTTACTGTCTATTGATTGAAGCCGTAATAGTTTTGGATTTTACCGCGATGATCTGATATAACCTTGCTTGGATAAGGAAGCAGATACCTCAACGGAGTTTGAGGACTTACCTGGGCCGCATTATTATAGTTGATAAAGCCTCTGAAGCTCCAGCGGATTGCCGGGATTGGCTCGTAAGACTGGGTAGTATTATCCATCGCGTACCACTTACTTGCAAATACGTGCTCTGTGTATCCGGCAGGTTTTGCCATAACTACTTCATCAATGCCTACAATGTCCAGGATGGTTCTTTCAGGATGATTTGGATCTGCAATACTTTTCCAGTAAACGCTTGCTGGAGAAGCTGATAGTTTAGGATCGAAACCACCGTTAGCAACTTTTCCGTACATAATCAGGTCGTTATAAAGATTGTAAATTACCTCGCTGAACTTGTTCCATCTTGCCAGATCGAACTTACGGATACTTTCTCCACCGAACTCCCATTTACGCTCATCCATGATAGCCTTGAAAAACGCCTCTTTAGAACCAAGAGCATTCACATAATTATCTACTTTTGTACCCCATAAAGCAGAATTGAATGCGCGTTTTCTTACTTTTTTCAGGCATTCTTTAGCATCGTCACGGGGACCGAAACGCTCATTTACCGCTTCAGCATAGAGCAATAAAACATCAGCATAACGCATCCAGGTGTAGTTGATACCTGTTCCAGCCTGACTTGTGGAGCCCAGTGGACTGTTCATTTTCAACTTTGACCATTTTGCTGTTGGCAGAGTTGCTATATCCAAACGAATCTCCTGATTTAACTTATCTGAATAACGGTATGGCGCACAGGTAACATTTCTGCGGAGGTCATCCTTATCGAATGAAAACATGTATAGCGAGCAGAAATTAAGGTTACCGGAGGCACTTCCGTATGGGTGGCTACCAGCCGTGATTGGCACACCTAAAAAGTAACCAAACTGACTTGTCGATCCTTTTAACATAGGAATGGAAAAGATGATATCATCGGCTACCGGTGTATTCCAATTACATTCCCTGTTCCATAACTCTTCATAGCTTAATGTCAGGTTATGTTTATTTCCCTGGATTACTTTTCCGAGGTATTCAATAGCGATATCGTAGTATTTCTGGTGGTTTTCGCCACGTTCCATGTAACCTATGTTCGCCGGATTGGTGGTATCTGGCCTTAAAGCCCAGCCGCCGCGGTTCATTGCCAGCAAACCAATTAAACCCTGACAAAACTCTCGGGAAGCTCTTTCTACATCGTAATCCAGATCTGCCGCATAAGCCATTGCCGGTTCTACCGCTTTCAAATCGTCAATTAAGAACTCTAAGATTTCGTTCCGATCCGTTACGCCAACCACAAGGTCTTCATCAGATACAGATGGTTTTGTACGAAATACCACATCTCCCCATAAGCGGATGAGATCAAGGTAAACCATGGCACGCAGGGTTTTAGCCTCGCCATACATCTGCATGATTTTGGAGGTTTTAGACTTATCTGCTTTTGCGTATAACTCTGACGATTCGATCCCCTGAATTATATCATTTGAAAGATTGATAATAGAATACATGGTGTTCCAGGTACCGTTCAGGGTTGTCCAGTAAGGTTTCGGATCATAAACGGCAATGTCGCCTCCATTCACACTCACCGAATTTGTTGTAATTGCCGACATTTCCACATCCGTGTTCGGATTGTAAACGTAAGCCAGGCGGTTTCCATAAGCATCATCTCTGAGCATAAGAGAATAGACCCCGGCTAGCGCAGACTGGATTTCTGCTTCGGATGAATAGATATATTTCTCGGTAAATCCGGTAGGCGGTTCTACCTTCAGATAATCTTCGCAGGATGAAAATAAGAGCATCAAACCTGCAATGTATATGTATAATGATTTTCTGTTCATTGCGTTGTACTTTAATCGTAATTAAAATGTAAGCTGTACACCGAAAGAGTAAGTCCTGCTCCTTGGATATGCGTTATAATCGATGTTAGGAGTAAGTCCGTTCTCTAAGTTCACTTCCGGATCATATCCCGAGTAGCCGGTAATGGACAACAAATTATAGCCAGTAGCATAAATGCGTGCCTTAGTCAATCCAACCTTTTTCAACATAGTGTTTGGGAATGTATATCCCACAGAAGCTGTATTAAGACGAAGGAAAGAACCATCCTCAACAGCATACGACATAGCAATTGGACGGCCTATTGATGTTGGATTCCACATCGTTGCATCTTTATTGAACTCAGCCAGAATAGCAGGACTGTAACGAAGGTCATTTCCCATATCATCGAAGTTTCTCCAGCGATTAGCAAGAGACATATTCATACTTAGGTTATTACGAACATTACCAGACCAGTTAGTCATTGTTACTTTATTGGCGTTAAACACATCAAAGCCATACATGTAATTGAAGAACATGGTAAGGTCGAAACGCTTATAGTTTGCGTTCATACCGAAACCTCCTGAGAAAAGTGGATTGGTATCCCCAATTACAGTACGGTCATTATCGCCGACTACATAGCTGTTCGGATCATTGGGGTTTACCGGGGTTAGTTTCTTAAACTTAGCATTACCCGGACGAGGCTCACCAGAAAGATTCTTTGAATTAGCTATACCCGGTTTTAATGTCCAGGTTGTTCCACTAAGCGTAAAATCATCAACTGTATAGAAACCGTCATTGACAAATCCATAGATCAAACCTTTCGAACCACCTACGTAAGCACGGTAATCGTCTGAATTAAGCAATTGCGAGCCAGCCCATCCCGATGAAAGGATCCATTGGGTTTCGCCGCTTGCCAGTTTATCAATCCTGTTTTCATTGTATCCAATGTTGAAATTCAGGTTTAAGCTGAAGTTTTTCTTTTCGATCGCATAGCCGCTCATAGCCAGTTCCACCCCTTTGTTAGAGGTTTGCCCTACATTGCTGATTAACTTGGTGTAGCCAGACTGGCCAGGAATATCCGATGGTACCAATAGATCTTTAACCGTATTCCAATACACATCCACTGTACCGCTTAGTCTTTCCCTAAAGAATCCGAAATCTAAGCCGATGTTACGTGAGATGGTTTTCTCCCATTTCACAGTTGGGTTATAAAGGCTCTCTGTATTAAAAAAATTGTAATAATAATTATCTGTTTCTTCGCCCCATCCTACCGGACGGCTACGGTTAACCCTGTAATATTTAGCAAAAAGGTCACTTCCGATTCGGTCATTTCCAGAAACGCCGTAACCCAAGCGCAACTTCAGGTTAGATAGTGCTTGAACATCTTTTAGGAAAGACTCGTTTTTTGCACGCCATGCTACCGATACTGCCGGGAATGTTCCCCAGCGGTTTCCTGGCGCAAATTTCGTTGAACCATCAGCACGAAGGGTAAAGGTTGCCAGGTATTTGTCATTATATCCATAGTAAGCTCGGCCAAAGAAAGACGATACCCTTACCGGCGATCCTGCAGAAGAACTACTTTCGTAAACAGTGCCCAGGCCTATATTGTCGAAAGCTTTTGCAGCATTTATATTCTCTGGAAAATAACGTGACGAATAAGCTTTGCCATTACTTTCAGAATGTTTTAATTCCTGCCCTATCATCAACTGAACATCATGCAGATCCTTCACTCTAAAATCGTAGTTAAGCCGGTTGGTAACCTGCAATTTCGGGCTTTTCGTCATCGCATACGAGATAACCGGCTGGTTGTTATTAGATCGGGCAACACCTTCGTCTGTGCCCCAAAAACGTCTATTTTCCTCGTACTTGTACTCGCCCCATACATCTGTTTTGAAAGTAAGCCTATTGGCAATGTTCCAGGTCAATCCAGCACCTGTATTAAAAGTCCGCCCTACTCGCCTGCGATAATTTTTTTCCGCTTTTTGATAGGGATTCATTCGAACTATCTCTGTAAAATCCTCCGGATCGAAATAAGTGTTATCGTCGGGAAGTATCATAAAATCATCCAGGCCTTCAGTAGGAGCTGTACGTAATGCATCTAAAAGATTAATCCCCTCTGTTCCTGCACCCTTTAAATTCTGGTTTGTAAAACGGGTGCGATATTCCAGCGTCAAACGGTCTGATAATTTTGTATTCAGCGTTAAGTTGATATTGGATTGGCTTAAACCATTACCTACCAATATGCCTGGCTGATCCTGGTTGGCAACCGAGAATTTGTATTTTGTTTTTGCAGTTCCACCTGATAGGCTTATATCGCTGAATCTTGCAATAGGATTGGCTCCGAGAATCTCATCCTGCCAGTCTACGCCTTTTAGGCCCTGGTATTTGTACAATTCATAGGCTTGGCCGTACTTGTTGTAGAAGCCACTCGGGTTTGAAGTACGCTGGCGCTCATACTCATATTGCAACATCACATACTCGTAGGGATCCATCACATCCTGTTTGTTGGATAAGGTTTTAAGCTGCCAGTATGAATTCGCATTTAAGGTATTTTTGCCAGCTTTAGGTTGTTTTGTAGTTACTAAGATAACCCCATTTGCACCTCGCGCTCCATAGATAGCTGTTGAAGAAGCATCTTTAAGGACGTCTACCGATTGAATATCTGAAGGGGGAATATCATTCAGACTGGAAACTTCAAATCCATCCACTAAAATAAGTGGAGAGTTATCTTCAGTAATAGATCCGCCACCGCGTACCCGAATGCTAATTGCCGCATCGGGCGAACCATCCGCAGCGCTGATCTGAACCCCCGGCAGCTTTCCAACCATAGCTTCAGCAACAGAAGCTGCGGGAGTTTTCGCCAGTACATCTCCGGAAACGGAAGCCATAGTTCCGGTTACGTTGCCTTTTTTTTGATTACCGTACCCAATGATTACTACTTCTTCCATCTGATTGAATTTTTCAATCAGTTTTACCTCGATACCAGATGTGCGGCCACTCAAAACCACGATAGCTTCCTGCATTCCAAGATAATTGACCGCCAATACTGCGGTCTTGGGATCGGTGACTTTTATGGAGAATTTACCAGCTCCATCTGTCATACTGCTTGCATTTGTTCCTTCCACGGTCACCTTTGCTCCGGGCAAGGGTTTCTCGCTATGCCTTACTGTTCCCGTAACCGTAGTCTGTGCAAGAGAAACTACAGCGGCGAGCAACATTAAACACAAGCTGAAAAAAAATTTATTCTTCATCATATTTTATTGGCTTACTACTTAGGTTATAGAAGTTCTTTTAGTTTATTTATCATTTTTTCTCTTGCTGGATTCCTCCCAAATTCTGGTTGTAAACGATATGTTGTACCAGATTATGGAAATACACTTCGAGATTGGTATAGCGGCTTAAATTGTCAAGCGTATAGGTTTTGGCGTCATTCGCACTGTTTTTGTTCAAACCGTAAGCATCCTCCCAGATATCAGGGATTCCGTCGGCATCTGTATCAGGCCAGGCTGGCAATGATTTTAATACCGGGTAGCCGTTGGTATCAGACACTTTGTCGATCATACCAGGTTTTGGATTCGCCGAAATTAAACCCTTGTAAGTGGTTGTACCATTCTGCAATTCACTGATATAGCGTTTATCAACAGCATCCCTTCTTAGTGATGCTCCTGCATATTCGACAACCCTTTGGTACGCATCCGCAGGAGAGTGAGTAGTTACCTTGCCAAATGGAAAAGCTTCAGTCTTTTTCATAGCCTGCTTTTGAGCATCTGTAGGATTAAGCGTGTGAAAAAATTCGTTCCAGATTCCTGTTGTCCAGTTATCATTTACGATGCTTGCATTTGCCGTAGCGTAATTACCGTCGGCAAATATTCTCGCTGAAGGATCGCTTGATAAAATCCGGAACGCTTTATTCCCAGTAGCGGGCCCAGCTTTATAATAACTTTTCACTAGATTGAAGGTGCAATTTTTGCCCCCATAGGCACCCTGTCCATCAGCGCTCCAATTGTAGTACACATTGTTTCGTACATCGAAATATCCGCGATAGTCATTTGGAATTGTTGCCGGGGCATCTGAGATATCGGAGATCCTGGGACAGCGGCTTCCGTGGTGCATCATCAATATGTGGTGCATTGACGAATTATCTCCGCTAAACATACCACCATATCCATGTGCGCCTTTTGCATGTTGCGATTCGTTAAGACTTTCTGCCGCAATAGACCATTGAGTTGTAAAATTTTTAACGCCGTAGAAGGACATCGTCTCATCAACAGACCAGCTGGAACTTACGTGATCTATAATACCATCCTTAAACCATCTTCCGCTAATGCCATCATCTTCATGATCGCTCTTTGCATCTCCGGTTCTGCAGCGAATGAAACGGATGATTACATTATTAACATTTTCTCCTATCTCAAGCTGATAATTTTTTAGGGTGATACCATCGCCGGGAGCCGTTTGCCCCAAAATACTTACGTTAGGTTGCACAACTCCAAGTGTTCTGGTTAGCTCGATAGTTCCGGAAACGTCGAATACGATTACCCTCGGTACATTCATATCTAATCCGTAACGCAAACTGCCAGGTACAACCGCCTGCCCTTTTGCATAATCCTTTAGGTTGGTTACGCGATAGACAATACCGCCACGTCCGCCGGTAGTAAAGCGGCCACCTCCCTCTGCTCCCGGAAAAGCAAGAACAGAACCACTGATATCATCCCCGATACGCGGATTAGGTTTCCCGTATTGAAACACAGCCACTTTCGCATTAAGCGTTACGTTCTTTATGTTGATGCTTGCTGTTCTGGGAAGATCAGAGAGGTTATTTTCCTTTACCTTAAATACGATCAGCTTGGATGTTGAAGCTTTTTCGTCCCAGGTTACCCAATCCTGATCTGTTGAAACTGTATATTTTGTAGCAAATTGTCCAAGCTCAACTGGAATCGTAAGAGTTTCGTAACGGTAAGGAACGATAAATTCATCCTGAGGGATACTCAAAAAAGCAGCCGATTCCTTTTGGGTGATTTCCACCGTTCTGCTTAAAACATAGCCACCTTTTGCACGGATAAGAACCTTTGCGGATCTTTGCACATCAGCATTTGGTGCAATAATCAATTTACATTGTTTGGTTACGGCAGTTACTTTTGCTTCTCCTTTCGTTGTTATCTCGGGTTTTACCGAAATCCACTTGGTGGCCGTGTCAATAGCTACTTCCCAATCTACATTGGCAGTCACGCTAACTACTACTTCGCCGCCTTCAAACGGTACTACATCTTTAGAATACTCAATCAAAATATCAGGATCAGCACCCAGCTGACTTACTTCTAAATCTTTCGATGTTGTAATTCCATCAATATTCTGCGTGAACTTTATTTTGCCTTTACGGGTATCGTCTCCGGTATTTTTCTTTACCATAATACGGATAGCACCGTTCCCCTTTCCTTCAGAGGGCGAGGTATTTATCCAGTCTGTTCCGCTTTCAACGACTGCATTCCAACTTCCCTCTGATATTACATTTATAGTTGCTGAGCCCTCTGTATTAGCGAGGTTCACAACGTCTTTCGATAATTTAAATTCGATTTCTTTCTTCAGGTCATTTAGTTCATTCTTTTCAGAACAGCTAAAAAAAATGGATAGAAGAAATACAATAATTGGCGCTCTTTTCATTTTATTTTTTGTTGATAGTATTTAAGCTGTCGGAAACCTCACAAAGACATAAGTGGAATGTATCATGTCATTAAAAGAGCGACATCTACAGCGACAAACCCATGATTTTCGACGGCTTAATTATTTCAGAAAATATTACATCTCAGGCCCCGACGTAAACGTGCAAGTGACACAAATACGTTAAGATCTTCTCGTATTGTAAATTCTCAGGGCGTATTAAGAGTAAAATTTACCAGGCTTACAGAATCGGGAAATATTTGAAACGATTCATCAAGGGTGCGTGTTCTAACGACTAAGCCGTTCTTATCTAGCAACTCAAATCGAACGTTAACTCCACTCTGTTCGTCTTTCGTTTTAAAAAGCACAAAATCGTCTGTATAATTTACCCCACCTTTATCCGTGGCCTTAGATCTGATTACGTCCAAAGGAGATTCAATAAAAGATTCATCTGCTACCCGGTAACCCGACCTTTGGACTGTAACTACTGCCCGTATAGATGTATAAGAATTATCACCTTGTGTATCTGTTGCCTTTAAACGCAAGGTTCCTGTTCTGCTGATCATATTGAGGTTTAGAGCTTCCTGGAACGGAGAATTGTATTCAGCCACCGCCGAGATCTCCACCTTCTGATCCGCCCTTGAAAACTGATTGATAACCAAATCCTTAAGATTTGTAGTTGCCGTAGAATCAGGTATTAATTGTGCCGGTGCAGGAGTCGCAACAAACCAGTATCCCCCATTTGGAAGTGCAAAGCGGTAGTGACTCATATAATTGCCAAAGTACTCACCTGAGGGACGTTTGTAAATAAAAAACGGCTTGGTAGTTATCCCCGGATTTACCTTAAAGGATTCCCCATTTAAAAACAGATTAAAATCCCGCACTACGGATGTTTCGTATTTATCCTCTTTAGTGCAGGAGAATACCGATAAGACAACGGCTAAACAAAAAAGCTTATATAACATATTTCCCTTCATACTTTGAAAGATTAAAATTGAACTTGGTTAAGAATGATCGCCTGAAAGAATCTGGCTTTCATTAATTGGTTAATACATATTTCTTTTTAGGATGAAATCCCTGTTTTCTAAGTTGAATGCTTCTTTCCTAGGGCGTCTTTACCCTGCAGAAACATAGAGCTGAATGGCTACGCCAACGTTGGCTTTATTATTCCCTTCAGTCATCATACTTCATTGCTTTTAGGAGACGAATGCCTCTCCGTAAAAGCTTTCCAAAGCTACCTTCAGAGACAATCATAGAGGTTTAAAAATTGATATTAAGAGTTCATTTTTTAATATAAATGCAAAGAAAATACGGTTCTAAGCAGCGTGGAGCCACTTTTTAAAAGAAATATCTCATGAGGCGGGCCAGGTGGCCAACATTTAATATACACGAACTACTGGAACGCCTGTAGTAGTTTTAGTTAAGGAATAGCCTCCGAAAAATCGCAGGAGAAACTTCTAAAATTATTTGTTTGAGGTTTTTCTAGTGTGCTTAAGTGTCAGACACCTTTGAGGCCCTTTGAGGTGTCTGACACTTTCTCGCTTAATTAACCAATATTGGGATAACACCTGTGGTAGTTTTAGTAAACTTGATCGTACACCAGCTAAGAGCTATTTTTTATAAAAAGTAATTAATCTAGATTTAATAAGATATTAGTTGAAACACATTCTTTCTTGCTAAAAACATCCCCTATTTATCACTTACACACCTGAATCCTAAATGCTCCATACTGCTGTCTTCGGTACTTTTCATTCTTCTGGCCACTCTATAACCCGAGCAGTAGGAATCATTACACAAAAAAGAACCTCCTTTCATTACACGTTTAGATGCAGTGGGCTCATCAGGATCGAAGCTGCTTGCAGCACCTTGAGGATTAGTGACACCGTTTTTCACCTGTTGATAGTATTTATTATGGTATAGATCAGCTGTCCACTCCCATACATTACCGGCAACATCGTACAAGCCATAACCGTTAGGTGCAAAAGATTTAACGGGTGACGCAGTATAAAACTGATCAGTTAAAGTATTCTTATCCGGAAAGCGTCCCTGCCAGAAATTGGCTTTCGGTTTACCCGAATTCACAGATTCATTTCCCCAAGGATAGATATTGTTTTTCAAACCTCCCCTTGCTGCAAATTCCCATTCAGCCTCGGTTGGTAAACGTTTACCCGCCCATTTTGCATAAGCCTGTGCATCGTACCAGGACACATGAACCACGGGGAAATTCTCTTTTCCTGTGATATCCGAGCCCGGGCCTTGCGGATGTTTCCAATCAGCACCGGCTTTCCACTCCCACCACTGCGAATAATCATTGAGAGGAACAGCTTCCTTAGGTGCTTTAAAAACAAGGGAAGAAGCCCTGAGAACACTTTCATCTGGTTTTGGCGTTCCCGGAGGCAACTGCTTTTTCAGCTCTTCCCAGTCAGGTTTCTTCTCTGCAGTGGTAACGTAGCCAGTAGCTTTAACAAATGCGGCAAATTGGGCGTTCGTGACTTCTGTAACATCAATCCAGTAAGCGCTGAGCTTTACTTGGTGCTTTGGATATTCATCTTCTGCCGCCTGATCATTGTCACCACCCTGTTCAAATTCTCCGGCAGGTATATATACCATTCCTGGATGCTTTTCGTCTGAAGTTACTTTTGCAGCTGTTGTTTTTGTATGCTCCAAGGTTTGTGCTGCTGCATCAGATTGCGAACCTGCGGTATTATTGCAGGAAGATGTTAAGGCACCAATAGTAATTATCGAGCTTGCAATGACTTTAATTTTAAGTTGTATCATAATTAGAACTCTCTTTCTCCAAATTCGCTTGCCGGAAGCTTTAATTTTTTTGTCAACTGATTTAAGTTTACACTAAAGTTTAACAAAAGCAAATCCTTTTCCTGAATATAATTTGTAGTCGTGTAAAATTATTCCCCCGGGTAATAATGCGCTGTTCGTTGGCATGTGGCTGTAATCGAAATTTCCCAACGTAAAGTCACCCAGTTTTTTAACCAGATTTGAATTGAAGTATTGAAATGTTTGAAAGGTATTTCCGGTGCTCAGATCCATTTTGGTGTTGTTATAGAGAATGTCGGCCCTCCGGTATTGAGTTCTTCTTCCGTTGTAAAAACCAACTGAAAATGTGTTGTTCTTGTCGGGAGAAAAATTTATTACAGTTCTTGCCGTATGATTATAACGTTTAAAACTTCGCTCGCCGGCATAAGGTAAACCCGTATAAATGTTGCCAATAGTAGTGTTCACGTCACTTTCTCTTCTTCCCGCCAGATCATTCCTTAAATAGCTACCAGCTAAGGTGAAATCCCAATTTCGTTGCAAAGGTTAGCTGTAGCGTCTGCTCCGTAACGTTGAGGGCCATTCAGATTTTATGATTGAACATAGCCCCATTGTCCATCGTTATAGTAGCTTTGTTTCCAATTTGTCGGCAACAAAGCCGGCTGCACCAAATCATCGCTCAGTTTCATTTGAAGCAACCGGCATGTGTTGCTGCCATTAATTCTTCTGGATTTGTACCTGTTCGGCAAAACGGCCGTTAAATGAATATTGAGTTTGTTTAAGTGTATTACTTTGACTTGTTAAATAGCCTTTTCCTTCTTTAAGATTTCCGTTCCAAACGGCCGTTGCATTACGTTTCATAAATTGATTTGTTTTTGATTTTATTGAAGAGCTTTTTTTAATTCAGCGGCTGCTTGTAAAAGAGCAGACTTGGTTCCAGGTAAGTGGCTAAGAGGATTTAGCAGGCCCCAGTCATGTATCATTCCATTAAATCTTGTCGAGGTAACCTTTACTCCAGCCTCGTCCAGCTTTCGGGCATAGGCTTCGCCTTCGTCACGCAACACATCATTTTCAGCCGTTTGTATCAGCGCAGGAGGAAGATCTTTTAATTGCTCGATGCTTGCCTGCAGTGGTGAAGCATAAACTTCTTTCCTTTGCTTTGGATCAGTAGTGTAATTATCCCAGAACCATTGCATCATGCTTTTTGTCAGAAAGCGGCCTGTGGCATAATTGTTATAAGAAGCTGTTTCAAAGTTTGCATCAGTTACTGGCCATAATAGTACCTGAAGCTTTATTTGTGGCCCTTTTTTATCTTTTGCCATAAGGGAAACCACAGCAGCCATATTTCCCCCAACACTGTTACCTGCTACTGCGAGGCGTTTACCATCAACACCAATCTCAAGACCATGCTGTGCTACCCATTTTGTAGCCGAATAAGCCTGGTTTATGGCTACCGGATAATGCGCTTCCGGAGAAGGAGTATAATTAACGAATACTGCTGCTGCACCCGATCCAATAACAAGGTCGTGGACTAAACGCTCATGCGTGGGGAAATCGCCTAAAACCCATCCACCTCCATGAAAAAACATAAAGGCCGGAAGTGTTCCTTTTGCGTTTGCCGGTTTAACAATATGAAGTTTAATTGATTGTCCGTCCTGGCTTACTGTTTTTTCAGTTACAGTGACACCTGAAAGATTTACTTTGACCGAAGCTTGTGCTCCTGTTAGTACGGCTCTGGCTTCGATTGGAGATAATTGCTCAAGAGGTTTACCGCCTGCCGAATTCAAAACATTTAAGAAAGCCTTTGTATTGCTTTCAATCTGAGGATCTACCGCCGGACTGATAATCTGAGCATTACTTGCACTGCCAAAAGTAAGGGCTAGAAATAGTGCGGTGCCCCGGGTTAAATTTGTTGAAATTTTCATCTTTTGTACTATTTAATTTTCTATGTGGATTAAACATTACAAAAGTACCCAGCCCTAAAAGGCCATTCAATGTAGGATTGTGGACAGGAATAGCACTTTTTTCCCTTTTAAATTTTATGCTCCGGCTTGCTGGTAGTGTAGTCGGAAGTTTTGAGGGGTATAATCCGCTTGCTTCGTAAACATTCGAATAAAGTACGAAGTATCATCATATCCCAACTTATATCCTATTTCTTTTACGCTTAGATGCGTGTGAACTAGCAATCTTTTAGCTTCCAATATAATCCTGTTCTTAATAATTTCATTGGGTGTTGTGTTGCTGTACCGGGTAACTCTTTTATTTAGTGCCTTCGGAGAAATATGTAGCAGGTCCGCATAATCAGCAACAGCATGATGTCTGGTATAGTTCCATTCTACCAATTGACTGAAAGTTCTTAAAAACTCTACCTCCTGCTGGGCTTCCTCTTTATTTACCTGATGCTCCTGTTTCCAGATTCGGGTGGATTTGATAATGATTTGCTTAAGTAGTATCCTTAGCATTTCCTCCATCGCCGAATCCTCCGATTCTATTTCAGTCCTTACTTCTATCAAAATCTTTTGCATAACTGCAGAGGCGGATGGATTCATCAATACCAGTGGTATTTCATATACATTATGAAATAAAATGCCATCACAGGCTACTTCCTTATCATGGATTTCTACACAGTAAAAATCTCGGTTATAATAGATCATTGTACCGCTGCAAGTATTATCGATCTGATAGTATTGGCCGGCATTAATAAAGAATAAGGCATCATCCGTTAAGTGGTGCTCCTTAAAATCAACTACAACACGGCCGCCGGCTTTACAAAAGACAATTTTTATAAAACTGTTATAATTCTGTTTAGCCAGATGAGTACTGAAATCTTGCTGAAAATCGAAATATCCAAACTGCTTAAAGGCAAACTGCCGAAATTGAGCCATATTCAATATAAGATCTAGAACTATTATTCGTGCATCAAAACTATTATATTTTCAGAGAAAGATTGATTGCTGCGACCGATGATATAAACTTTGTTCAATGGTAGTCCACCATAATAAAGAACGTCATGTCCTTTGGTTTCAATAAAAGAAATAATGGCAGTTTATTATTGTTTGTAACCGGGG
>CBIHNR010000074.1:0-24956 GCA_966211215.1 uncultured Pedobacter sp. | reverse complement strand
TTAATATGTGTTTGGCTGATAACTGCTCTATCGCTTCCGCCTGCTTGCCCACATAGACAGCTTCTTCTATGTCTACGTTGTTCTGGTATTTTAGATTTTTACGCTGAAGGTCAATAGCAGTGTTAACCACAATTCGCCTTAACCACGCTTTAAACGGCTGTTGTTCGTTATAAAACTGAATTGCTTTAAAAACTTTAATAAAAGAATCATTCACCACTTCCAGGGCATCATCTCTGTCTGGAAGATAGCGCAAGCCAACCCCCATAGCATAGCCATAGAAATGCTTATAAAGCTTTTCCTGATATTTTAACTCGCCGGCTTTGCATTTCTGAACTAGTTCAGTTTCAGAAACAGGGGCTTTTTTAAACATTAATTATTTTTTCGTTTAAGTTCGTATCGGTAGTGATTGTAGCCAAGTGTTTTCAACAGAAACAAGCTATCGCCTTTCATGCTATAGGTATAACTTCCGTTTAAAATCAGGTTCCAGTCAAAATTGGCAGTCCAAACATTTCTATCAACAAAGTTTACAAAATTTTCTTCTATTTTAAAAGTTCCCGATCCTCCAGCCGGAATTTTGTTGTCATTTCCGGATGATGTATAAGTATTGTTACTAAACGTTACTGTTGTTTGTCCGTTTAATATAACTGTGTTGGCTGCAGGGTCATTATTCCAATTTGTGAAAGTGCCAGAATAAGTGCCCTCAAGGATAGTTTTATGATCACTTTTCTCCTCGCAGCTGCTCGTTGCCAGCAATAAAATGATTGCAAATGGGCTAAGTGTTCGGTTCATGATGTTTAGCTTATATTACACAATACGGTGCTATAAAGCCAAACGCTACAGCCTTCGCTAAGAAAATTAAAGTTTTTTTGCCTCGTTCCAATACACATCCATTTCTGCAAGGCTCATGTCCTTTAGATTTTTGCCTTCCTCTTTAGCTTTTTCTTCAAGATATTGAAACCGCTTAATAAACTTCTTATTAGTTTTCTCCAGGGCGTCTTCCGGGTTAATATCAACAAACCTAGCATAGTTTATAAGGGAAAACAAAAGGTCGCCAAACTCAGCTTCTGCTTTTTCTTTATCCACCTGTTGCCCGCCTGCTACGTTATATTCATCCCTGAATTCACGCATTTCTTCCTCAACCTTTTCCCAAACCTGGCTTTTATCTTCCCAGTCAAATCCTACCCCACGAGCTTTTTCCTGTATCCGAGAAGCCTTTACAAGAGCTGGCAAAGACAGAGGTACGCCACCTAGTACAGATTTATTTCCTTCCTTCAATTTTAGCTGCTCCCAATTGCGTTTTACATCTTGCTCATCATTTACTTCAATGTCGCCATAAATATGCGGATGTCTTGATATTAGCTTATCGCAAATACCATTTAACACCTCAGTTATTGTAAAATCATTAGTTTCTGAACCTATGCGTGCATAAAAAACCAGATGAAGCATAATGTCACCCAATTCTTTTCTGATTTCCTGTAGGTCACCTTCAAGGATTGCGTCGGATAGTTCATAGGTTTCTTCGATGGTTAGATGACGCAAGCTTTCCATGGTCTGCTTTTTATCCCATGGGCATTGCTCACGCAAAGTATCCATTATGTTAAGTAATCTTTCAAATGCTGTAGCTGGTGTATGGGCAATAGCAGGAGCTATATTTTGAGGCATATCGATATTTTACGGCAAAAGTACAGATTTCTTGTGCAAGAGGAAAGTGTTGTTGACTAGGATTTCAAGGTGTTTTACTTGCCCAATGGCGCTGTATTGGTAATGGATAGCGCTGTAGAGCTAACCATAAGTCTCGAATTTTTCTGTGAAGCTGGTACAAATAATGATGGCTAATATTTGTTAAAGAAAGTATGGGAATTGTAAAAAACGCGAATTTTGCCTGAAATTTATTAGAGGGTGGGTTTAGCTAATAAGATCGCTTTTTTAACTTTTTGACAAGGAAAGCTCGGATATTCATTTCTGTTTTAAACTTTAACAATAAGTATTTTATTAATTAGAACATTTAAGCTAATAAGATGTTGGCAATTTGCTGTTTAAAGATTGCTTGTAAACAGGTATATTTGCACCGCCTTAATTAAATGTGAAATTTAGGTTATCTTTCTGTAAATGAATAATAATAGAGTTAATGTAATAAGTGCTTCTTTAAGCCGGTGGGAACTTGCCTGGCAAGACGCTCAGTTTAAACAAAGGTTTTTGCTGGGAGTTGGTTTATTTGCAACATTACTTCCGGTATTTCCGATATTTTATCAATTTATTCAGGCTAGAAATGGTTACGACCAGCATGATGCGGTGCTGCATCTTTTACCATCTATGGATGTTTCCATGCCTATTTTTATTATAACCTGGGTAATGGGAATTTTAACTATAACCAGGGCTTTGCAGAAGCCTGAAATGTTTATAGTTTTTATGTATGGCTTTATTACGCTAAATGTGGTTAGGTTTTTTACGATCGGCTTAGTTCCTTTTGACCCGCCACACGGATTGATTCCTATTACTGACCCTATAAGCAACCATTTTTACGGCAAAAGCTATGTTACTAAAGATTTGTTCTTTTCCGGGCATACTGCAACCCAGTTTTTGTTTTACTTGTGCTTAAACAAAAGGCATGAGAAGGCAATGGCTTTGTTTGGAACCATTGCTATGGGAATTCTGGTTCTTGTACAGCATGTACACTTCACTATTGATGTGGTTTGTGCTCCATTCTTTGCTTATATCTGTTATGTAATTGCCAGACGATTTGTTAAGTCCCCTTTGGTTAGATAAGAAACTTATGAGATAATTTTTGTTGCGGTGTATTTTTTTTGCTATTTAAAAATATTAAAAACAAGCGGCCCGGTGTCGCTTTTTTTGTGGGCGTTAAAATGTTGGTTAGACTACCCATGACATAAAGTTTGTTTCAGCGGCAATCGCTTGGAATTCCATTGTCATCCTAAGGCATCGAAGCAAGGAGGAGCGGATGGATGCCGTGAGGATCTCCCAATCGGAGGTAATATTGCATATTGTTAATCAGCATTCCTCCGAAGGAGTCCCTTGGGCATATCGGGAGATCCCTCACCACAAGGGATCCGGGGTCACGTACTAAATTGCGATGAAAGCACTCCGATCCAAATGTCATCTCCCCTTTATGTGTTTTGAAAAAAAATGGAACTGCCTCTAGAAAATCTGATGAAATAAAAAAGGGCGGTATTTACCGCCCTTCTATCAAATATGGTTTGATTGACTATTTTGCTAAAACTTTAGTTACTAACTCTGCAGCTTCTTTAAGAAGGATTGCAGAATATACTTGCAAGCCAGACTCATCGATCAATTGTTTTGCTTCTTCAGCATTAGTGCCTTGTAAACGTACAATGATTGGAACACGAACATTACCTAATTCTTTGTAAGCATCAATAACACCTTGAGCAACGCGGTCGCAACGAACGATACCACCAAAAATGTTAATTAAGATAGCTTTAACGTTAGGGTCTTGGAGGATGATGTTGAAAGCAGCTTTTACAGTTTGCGCGTTAGCTGTACCACCCACGTCAAGGAAGTTAGCAGGCTCGCCACCAGCAAGTTTGATGATGTCCATAGTCGCCATTGCTAAACCAGCGCCATTAACCATACAACCAACGTTTCCGTCAAGTTTTACGTAGTTAAGGTTTGATTTGCTTGCTTCAACTTCAGTTGCATCTTCTTCTGATTCATCGCGTAAAGCGGCATAATCAGCATGACGGAATAATCCGTTGTCATCCAGGTTTACTTTAGCATCAACAGCTAAAATTTTATTATCAGATGTTTTAAGAACAGGGTTGATTTCAAACATTGAAGAATCGGTAGCTTCGTAAGCTTTATAAAGAGCAGCTATAAATTTAGTCATGTCTTTGAAAGCTTCACCGCTTAAACCAAGGTTAAATGCAATCTTTCGTGTTTGAAAACCTTGTAAGCCAACTTTAGGGTCAACTTCCTCTTTGAAGATCAAGTGAGGAGTATGTTCTGCAACTTCTTCGATGTCCATACCACCTTCTGTAGAATACATTACGATGTTACGGCCTTTTGCACGGTCAAGAAGTACACTTACATAAAACTCTTTGGTTTCACTTTCGCCAGGGTAGTACACGTCCTGAGCAATAAGTACTTTGTTTACTTTTTTGCCTTCAGGGCCAGTTTGAGGAGTGATCAGTTGCATTCCAATGATTTGTTCTGATTTCTCTCTAACCTCATCCAGGTTTTTTGCCAGCTTAACACCACCGCCTTTACCCCGGCCACCTGCATGAATTTGTGCTTTAACTACAACCCAGTCAGAATTGTAATCCTCTTTTAGCTTTTTAGCAGCCTCTACAGCTTGTTCTGGTGTATCGGCAACAATGCCTTCCTGAACCCGAACGCCGAAGCTTTTTAATATCGCTTTACCTTGATACTCGTGAATATTCATTGTTTTGAAAGTTTCGAAGCGTAAAACTAATACTTTGGATTAACTTCCGAAAAGTTTATGAAGATTTTCGGTGATTTATTGCATTTTATGACAGGATTTGATTGCTTAGGTCATGAAATTTGTAACGAATTGGCTATAAAATCAAAAAATACAAATCCGGAGGCTTCAATTTTTGAGGTTTGAATTTGAGAAGTTGGCTTGAAAAACTTTTTCCTGGAAAATAAGCGGCACTTGTTACCAGTTATCAGGGCTGTTTTAATAAAACGAGCGGCGTTCAATGAACAAATTTGTTGCAATATAATACTGCAAAATATTGATAAATTTTAAGCAGGCTAAGAGTAAAAAACTATCTTCGCTCCATGCTTCAGGCTACTTCAATAAAAAAATCATACGGCAAGCTGCAAATACTTAAAGGTGTAAACTTTGAGGTTAAGAAAGGTGAAATTGTAACTATTCTGGGGCCCTCTGGTGCTGGCAAAAGCACGCTGCTGCATATTATTGGTTCGCTTGATAAGCCAGACAGCGGTGAAGTCATTTTAAACGGTGTTAATATCTCAAAGCTGTCTTCTAAAAAGTTAAGTGCATTTAGAAATCAGCATATAGGGTTTATTTTTCAGTTCCATCACCTCTTGCCAGAATTTACCTCCCTTGAAAATATCTGTATGCCTGCTTTCATAGCCAAAAAAAGTAAAAAAGAGGCAGAAGCCAAGGCGCTTGAATTACTGGAAATGCTTGGCCTTTCGCATAGGGCAGGGCATAAGCCATCAGAGCTTTCGGGCGGCGAGCAGCAACGGGTGTCTGTGGCCAGGGCTTTAATCAATAATCCGGCAGTTATTCTTGCCGACGAACCATCTGGAAACCTGGATTCTGAGAATGCAACATCGCTACATAAATTATTTACAGAGTTGAGGGATAAATTTCAGCAAACCTTTATTATTGTTACTCATAACACCGGATTAGCAGAACTTGCCGACAGGAAGGTGATTATGAAGGACGGACAGATTATTAGTGGAGATCAATTGTGAATGTATTAATTACTGCGGCATCTACCGCCCAGGCCTATAAGTTGGAAAAAGTACTGTCGGAAACGAATAACGTTGTTTTCGCGGACTCTGCAGAACTGCCAGAGCTATTACTGAAGTCACGAAAGTTCTTGAAGATCGCAACTGCCGACTCAGCATCTTATGCTCACCAGTTATTGAGTTGCTGCCTGAGTTTAGATATACAGCTTGTGTTTCCGCTTAGACGCCAAGAAATCGCTGCGCTTGTAGAATCTCGCCAGCTTTTTGATGAGTATGGAATAAAGGTAATGTTGCCGGCGATGGATACAATTGAACAGTATTTTGGCAGTGCTAAAACTGGTGAACTGATTATAAAGGGACTGAATTCTGATTCGAGTGCCCAATCGCCAGATAGGGGAGCTTTTCTATTTAATAAGGGTGCAAATCCTGAATTTCAGATTTTAACAGTTGATTAATGCTAACGTATAGCGAGATAGATTCAAGCAAGAAGGCTTTTATTTTTGAATTCGATAATGTCCTTTTTCCAGAGAAGGACTATTTGTTACAGGTTTACTATTTGTTTGCGAGTTTTTTGGAATACGTGGAGGCTTTTCCGCCGGCGCCTGACTTGACTGCCTTTTTGAAAAAAGCCTATGAAAACAACGGCCCTGAACTGCTTTTTGATAAAGCAAAAGAGGTATTTGGATTCGACGAAAAGTATCGGGAAAACTTTAAACGCCTGCATCAGGAAGCTAAACTTCCGCTTAAACTCCTTTTATATAAAGATGCTCTGAACCTTTTGCAGGAAATTGTAGTAGACAGGAAAGATATTTTTATTGTGACCGGTGGGGATCCGCTTCAACAGCTAAATAAAATTAAGCAAACTGAGTGGAATGGGCTTGAAAAATATTTAAGGGTATATTTTACCGACGAGATTGCTCAAAAGCCGTCGCCTGATGCCCTGTTGCATATTTTGGAGAAATATAATTTAAAAGCAGATGAAGTAATGGTGTTCGGTTACTCTAAAACAGACGCTGATTTTGCAAAAAATGCGGGGACTGATTTTGTAAGAGTGAAATATTAGTTAAATTGTACAACTAATAATCTAAATATTTATTATCATGAAGTACTTTTCTGGTAGTGTTTTAAAGAAGCTGGCTGTACTGGTTTGTATAGCAGGCACTTTACATTCTTGTAAAAAGAGCTCGCCTCTGGTGAAAAAGGAGGATCCAGCAGGGCCAGACACCTCAGGAAAAGACACCGTAATTATCACTCCTCCAACCAGGGAGGAGCTAACCAAAGATTCAATTTTTTATTATGCTAGGGAGGTGTATCTATGGCAAAATGCTTTACCTGCCGATACTATATTTAAGCCGAGAAGCTTTAAATCTCAGTCCACCCCTTTACTTAATTACGAAAAAGAGCTTTATGCTATAACGCAATATGCTAAGATGCCTGGGAAAAGTTATTCGTATGAGTATGTTAATACTGGTGCATATCCTAAGTATTCTTATATAACCGATATAACTACCCAAAATCCCGTTGCTTCAATAAAGTCCAGGAAAAGTTCTGTAGATCTTGAGGGAAATGGTTATGACTTTGGATTATCTCTTGGAGCTTATGGTTCGCCTACTGCTTACAAAATTTATGTAAAGGCCGTATACCCTGGATCGCCGGCCGCTTTGGCTGGTTTAAAAAGAGGGGATAATTTTAACGTCATAAATGGAACTACAATCGGGGGTAACTATAATGCTGAATATAACTTCTTTTATAATGCATTTTTTGAAAGCGCCGCAATCACCCTTAAAGGCAAAACGAGAGGTGGTGGAGATTTAAATGTTTCCCTTGCAAGGGCTTCGTATAAAAGCAGCCCCATCTATAAGGATACTGTAATTGCCGTAGGAGCCAAGAAAATAGGCTATATGTCATATGCCAGGTTTTCCAATCCAAGCAATTCGACCGGCGAGTTCGATAGGGTTTTTAGTGCGTTTAAAGCACAAGGAGTAACGGATCTGGTAATTGACCTACGCTATAACGGAGGAGGATACGTAAGTTCGGCAGAGTACCTGATCAATCTCATTGCTCCAGCTTCAAAAAGCGGTACTACAATGTTTACAGAGTATTATAACAGCTTGATGCAACAGAATTATGCCGTTCGTAATTCAAAGCCTACAGCGCCACTGCTTGCAAAGCAATATATTCTTGATGCAAATGACAGTCGATCAGACCAAAATCATGATGGTAAATGGGATACCTATGCTGACATCGATTTTAGTCCTTCCAACCAGACAACAAGGTTTTCCCGGCTGAGTAATTCATTATCTAGCATTAATAAGGTGGCATTCATCGTCAGCGATAATACTGCCTCAGCTAGCGAGTTGGTTATCAATAGCCTTAAACCTCATATGACGGTAAAAGTATTCGGTGAAAAATCATACGGAAAGCCGGTTGGCTTTTTCCCAATCAGGATAGACAAATACGATGTGTATTTCAGTATGTTTCAAACCAAGAATTCGCAAGGGCAGGGTGATTACTTTGAAGGGATAGCTCCGGACGTTGTTGCTGATGATGTGTTAGCATACGATACATGGGATATCCGGGAAGCTTCTATGTCGGCAGCATATTCTTACATCATCTCAAATACTGTAAGTTCGGTATCTTCCAAACAAACGTCGAAAGCATTGGCAAAGGCTCCTAAAGTGCTTGAGACTCCAGGTAAATCTCTAAGTGATTTTGAATTTAAAGGAATGATCGAAAATCGGGTAAAAATCAAATAAAGGAAAAGTTTGTATTCTTAACTGTTTAAAATACTATTCATTTTTTTCAATTGCCAGGCCTTATAAACCTGGCAATTTTTGTTTTTACGCATAAACAAAGTGCGTTTTTTTGCTGGCCTTTTTTTTGCTTATAACTAATGGATGCTTTGCGATACATGCTATAGCATGCCAAACCCAAATTATAAGCTAAAATGAAGACACTGCCATTTGTTAGCCAGATAATTAAACCCACGATATTTGCTTTGGCTTTTTCAATCAGCATTGGAGCATGCAAGAAGGACAAAGCTGACGAGCCGGAGCCAGAGGAGGAGACACCTGTGACGCCAGCTAATGGCACAAGAGCCCAGCTCACAAAAGATTCAATATTTCTATACGCCAAAGAAGTTTATTTGTGGAATGATGCTCTTCCTACATACCAGGCGTTTAATCCCAGAAAGTTTACTCAATACTCAGAAGAGGTTGATAATTACAACGCCGAACTGTTTGCTATTACCCAATTCAAAATCAATCCGGCAACCGGAAAACCCTACGAATTTGTTTCGGCAACTGCCAACTATCCTAAATATTCTTATATAACTGATAAGACATCCAATAATCCCTCAACATCATCAGGTTTTCCATCTGTAAGCCAGGTTACGTTGGAGGGTGTAGGTAGCGACTTTGGAATTGCCTTAACCGCTGTTGGCTCGACTTCCGCTTATCAAATTTATATACGTTATGTTAGCCCCGGATCACCGGCGGATAAAAACTTTCTGAACAGGGGAGATGTGCTGACCCAAGTAAATGGCACAACCCTGGGAGGAAATTTTGCCAGCGACCAAAACACTATAAATAACGCATTTGACCAGCCAAGCATCCGTTTAACCGGCAGGAAGGCAAATGGCTCTGCGTTCAATCGAACACTCACCAAAATGACCTATAACAGCAGTCCGGTGTACAAGGATACGGTAATTACAGTGAGTGGTAAGAAAATTGGATATGTGGCTTTGGCAAGATTTTCTAACCCAGCTAATGCGCTCGCTCCTTTAAATGCCTCATTTGCAAAATTTGCAAGCAATGGTGTAACTCACCTTGTTGTCGATTTAAGATATAACGGAGGCGGTTACGTTTCTACTGCTGAATATCTGGCGAATTTAATTGCGCCACCTTCTGTTAATGGAAACGTGATGTTTACCGAGTACTATAACTCTACCATGCAGAATGGAAATGCTACAATCCTACAGAACCAACCATTGCTGAGTTCAAGTGGAAACCTGCAATATTCTAACGGAAAGCTAATTACGTATTTCGATGTAGACTATTCTGTGGCAGAAAATACATATCGATTCCAGAAACGTGGTTCTTTAAGTACAGTAACACATGTGGCTTTTATTGTGACTGGAAGCACTGCTTCTGCCAGCGAACTCACTATTAATGTGCTCAAACCTTATTTAAACGTTAAATTAGTGGGCTCTACTACCTATGGAAAGCCAGTGGGCTTCTTTCCAATTACTATTGATAAGTACGATGTTTATTATTCAATGTTTGAAAGTAAAAACTCGAGGGGAGAAGGCGGCTACTATCAAGGAATTGCTCCCGATTCCCAGGCTTCAGATGATGTTACCCGCGATTTTGGGAACCCTTCAGAAGCGTCCTTTGCGGCTGCTATTAATTATCTGGTAAGTGGTAGTTTAACAGCAAGCGCAAAGCCCACAGTGAAAATATTAGGCAAATCGGTTACTTTATCTAGCTCCGTAATTAATGATATAGGGAAAGATGATTCCTTTAAAGGAATGATTGAAACTGCTGAAAGGCTTAAACTGAAAAAATAGAATTTAGTTCATTATCACCTTTTCCCGAAAGCTTTTGTGTATTGCCATGCCTTTATCAATTTCGATTACAGCTTTTAAAATCACATCTACGCAGTTCTCAAACTTTATTTTACTGATGCGTTCAAAATCATCACTGGGCTTGTGGTAGTCTTTATGGCTCTCTACTCCAAAATAGATAAATGGAATTCCTTTTTTATGAAATGCAAAGTGGTCGCTTTGGTTAGTCCAATCTTCCTTGCCATTTTTAGGTGAATCGTGCCCTGCCACCAGTTTAATTTGTTTGTTAGAGCTTACGATATATTTTTTTAACTCGGGGTAATGATAGGAACCAGCCGCGTATAATTTGCCGTTGTCTGCCCGGCTTACCATGTCTAAGTTGATATTTAGTTTTATCCGGTTAAGATCAACAGGAGGAGTTTCCACAAAAGCTTTTGAGCCCATTAATCCCTGTTCTTCTGCATCAAAGGCAACAAACATTAGTGTTTGTTGTGGCAGATTAGCCTTAAAGTATTTGGCAAGATTCAACAATGCCGCAACGCCAGAAGCATTATCATCCGCTCCATTGTAAACTTTGCCATTGATAATTCCCACATGGTCATAATGTGCAGAAATCACAATAATATCATCGTTCTTCCCCCTGATCAGCCCTGCCAGGTTTATTCCGCTAATTAGTTTCCCTGATTGGTTTTTAATAGAAAACGGAAGCCTGAAATTCTCATTAACTGGCTTCAGCCCAACTTCTTCAAATCGCTTAACGATATAGTCCGCCGCCATCTTATTGCCATTGGTGCCCGTTTTCCTCCCCTCATATTTATCAGATGAAAGCTCCTTTACATCTGCCAGTAGTTGCTGAGGCTTAACTAATTTAGAACAACCGGAAAGAAGAAAGAGCAGGCTTAGGTGTAAGAAGATGGTTTTCATAGGTTTTTACAATTAAACTGAGATTTTAATTATTTGTTGCCTCAGCACAACTCTAATTTAGAATCTCAGTTCAAAGTTTTTTTGATTACGCCACTTCGCGAAGGTCTACAGCTACAACTCTCGAAATTCCCTGTTCAACCATAGTAACACCATAAATAATATCCGTACTTGCTATAGTACGTTTATTGTGCGATACAATGATGAACTGAGATTCGTTGGAGAATTTACGGATGATGTTATTGAATTTATCAATATTCGTATCATCCAACGGAGCATCCACCTCGTCAAAAATACAGAAAGGTGCTGGCTTTAACAGGTATAATGAAAATAGTAAAGCCGTGGCCGTCAGTGTTTTTTCACCTCCGGAAAGCTGGTTAATGGATAATGGGCGCTTGCCTTTCGGGCGTGCAATAATGTCAATATCTGATTCTAAAGGATTGGTTGGGTCTTCCAGTACAAGGTCGCAACTGTCTTCTTCATTAAACAGGGAGCGAAATACCCGGATGAAGTTCTCGCGCACCTGGGTGAAAGCAGCCATGAATTTCCCTTTTGCATTATCATCAATTTCTTTGATCGTGCTTAGCAGGGAGGCTTTAGCTTCAAGAAGGTCTTTTTTCTGGTTTTGGATGAAGGTGTACCTTTCGTTCATTTCACGGTAAGCCTCCATCGCGGTAGAGTTGATTGCACCAAACTCATCCAGTTGCTTTTTCAGCTTTTCGGTTTTATCCCGTAAACCGCTTTCAGTCTCATCCTCTGGAATTTCAGCATCAAAAAGGTCGGCAATATCAATGGAGAATTCCACCGACAGCCTTTCTTTCAATGCGTTTAATTCCAGCTTAAGGTTTGTTTTCTTATCCTTAATCTCATTTGAGAGCTGTTCTGCATTTTCTTTATTTCGCCTTAAAGTGGCAATATTAGTTTCAGTATCATTAATTAGGCCCCTCGAAGCATAATACTCTTGTTCAACCTCCCGAACTCCTTTTTCAAGTTCTTCTTTCTGGGCATACATCTCGTTTAAACCTTCGTCATTTTGCCCAACATGCTGAAGCGTATCTGTCATTTCTGCCTTAACTTTTTCGAGTTCGGCACTATTCGTTGCAATCCGGCTGTCTAAACTGGTTTGTAGGGTTTCACGGTAATCGAGATCTTTTTCAATGCCAGAAACTTTACTTTGCTGTTGATGGAATCGGATATTTTCCTGGTTAAACATCGTCGATTTTTCATTAACCAGTTCAGCAAGTTCGTTGTATGACTGCTGTTTATAAACCAACTCATTGCTGGTTTCTTGTTTTTGACTTTTCAGTTCATTCAGTTTTGGCTCTAATAGTGCAAGCTCATCATTAAGTGCTTGAATTTTAGCCTCTATGTCCTGCTTTCTGTTTAAGCTATTGGTGATAAATGCCAGGTATTGTTCCTGACGTGTTTTCAAGGAAATCAGTTCGTTACCCAAGCGGTTTGCCTCTTGCTGTAAAACAATTATTTCTTGTTTTTTCGATGAGTTCTTAAGAGCCGCAACTTTTAAGCCTTCTTGTTCTATCGATACTTTTAGAGTATTAATAGAGGCTTCCAGTGATTTGATTTCCTTGGCAAGATTTTCCAGGTTTTTAGCCCGTCCAATACGTTTTCCTTCAAATAAGCCCACTGAACCACCAGCCATACTAATGCGGCTTTTAGAGAACTTTCCCTTTCCGCTTAAGATGACGATATTGGACTCTGGCATAATATTACCCAATTCTTCCTCATCGCCGGCTGTTAAAATGTAAACATTATTAAGTAACTGCCTGCATAAGCGGCCGTACTTTTCATCTATATCAACGATGCTTAACGCAGGAATCAGGTTAGGGTTTTGAACCTCAGGCTTTGCTGATTCTGGAATGCTCTGAAGGGCTTCAAGAACAAAGAAATTGGCACGGCCTTTAGAAGAATCACTCAAAAGCCGGATTGCCTGGATAGCTTCTGCTTGCGTTTGAACAACGTAATGGTTCATTACTGGCTCCAGGTAATTCTCAATAGCAATTCGATATTCTTCCTTGCAGAATAGCACATCAGAAAATAAAGGTGCCTGTTTAGCCCAGGTTGTATTTTTCTTTAAGAATTTGATGGACTCCGGAAAACCTTCCAGATTGTCGACCAAAGATTTGGTAAGGTTATATTCGTTTTGCTTGGCATCAAGCTTACGGCTTTCTGCAGAAAGTTGTTCTTTTTGTTGGTTTATAAGTTCTTCTGCACTCGTGATTTGCTGAAATAGATTTTCCTCATAGTGCTGCAAGTCCTCCAGCTGCGATTTTTTGATGCCTGCATTAGCCTCGAACTCTGCAATGGCTCTGTTAAACTCGTTAAGCTCAGTTTCTTTTGACTCAGCATCGGCAATGTTCCGGCTGCTTTCCTGTACCAAAGCATCGCGCTGGATATTTAAAACCGTGATGTCCTTTTCTGCTTTATAAAGTAAGTTCTGAAGATCGGTATTTTGCTTTAAAAAGTTATCAAGCGCCGCTTTTGATGATAATTGCTGAGCTTTAAGTTCATCCAGCTCTTCCTTTTTATCATTGAGGCTGTTTTTAACTTCCTCAAATAATTGGCTTTCCTGAACCTGCTCCTCGTTAAGCCTCTTGATATTATACAGAACGTGATTTAGCTGTCCTCTGTCTTTTTCAAGCTCCTCGCTAAGGCGTTTTTCTTTATCCTGTAAAAAACGAAGCTGCTCGTTTTTAATTTTCTTTTCACTTTCGTAAGCCCTTATTTTGGATGAAAACTCATTGGCTGCCTTTTGCTGTGCCGACAAATTTTTCTCCTTGGTAATGTTTTCAGTTTTATAAACCTGAAGAGCAGCCTCAAGTTTCTCTATTTCATTGGTAACAGTTTGCTTAGAATTGTTATGGCGCTCCTCCTGCTCCTCAAGTTTTTCCAGAGACTCCCTGAAGTTAATTATCCGAAAAGAGGCAAGCATCACACTTAAAGCTTTGTATTGCTCCTTTAGTTTATAATAACGTTCTGCCTTTTTCGCCTGGTTTTCTAAGGTTTTGAGGTTTTTTTCGATCTCAAACAAAAGGTCTTCAACCCGGCTTAAGTCAGATTCCGTCTCCTTTAGGCGGCTTAATGTCTGCTTTTTGCGCAACTTATATTTGGAAATTCCTGAAGCCTCTTCAAATAAAGCCCGTCTTGACCCTTCTTTATTGGCAATAATCTCATCGATCATTTTTAATTCGATGATCGAGTAAGAATCAGGCCCGATACCCGTATCTAAAAACAAGTCAGTAATATCTTTCAAGCGGCATTGAACATCATTCAGGCGATATTCGCTGTCTCCGTTCCTATATAACTTGCGGGTAATGGTTACCTGAGAGAAATCGGTAGGAAGAATATTTTTTGTATTATCAAAGGTTAACGAAACTTCAGCCAATTGCGAAGGCTTACGAGTTTTGGTTCCGTTGAAAATGATGTTTTCCATCTTTTCAGAGCGCAACATTCGCGTGCTTTGCTCTCCCAATACCCATCGAATCGCGTCAACCACGTTCGATTTTCCGCAGCCATTGGGGCCAACTATCGCCGTTACGCCTTCGTTAAAGTTTATAGTAATCTTATCGCCAAAGCTCTTAAAGCCCTTAATTTCCAGTCGGTTTAATTGCATCTTTCACGTTTGGGGGCTATAACCCCGGCTCATCTTTAAAATAATCAGCAAGTTATATAATTCATCCCATTTCATTCCTAACAATTTTGCTTTAAATATCCACATGGCTCTATGACCGGGACCTAAGCTTTTAAGATGTTGGTGTGGATAAGTAAAGGTTTTTCCATACTTTTGTAGGAAGCATGGAAGATTTGCTCCCTTTTGTGATTGGCTTGGCCGCTTTTGCTTATAAAATTTACAGCAATTTTAAAAGCGAACAGGAGAAGGCACGTAAGCGTGATACCTCAATGCCTGCAGAGCCAATTGATGATTTGTACGTGCCGGAAAAGCCTGCCGAATCGCGGAAAAAGCCAGTAAAGGAACCAGCGCCATTTTTACTTGAAGAAGTTGTAGATCCTGCCCGTCCTTTTGAGCCTAAGTATAAGCACATTTACAAAGAAGCCAAAGTTGCTGCGCCTATAAAGGAAAAGAGCAGCACGGAACTAAGCCAATATGGTTTAGCTGTCGAAATTCCTGCTGAAGAAGTACTGCAAAGCAGGAAAATCTATGAACGCCACCAGCATAAGTTGGAGAGAGTAAACCACGATGAAGAGTTGCCCTACGAGTTTGATATGAGGGATGCTATTATTAAACAAGCGATTCTGAACCGCCCTGATTATTTGTAATGTTTTATAAGTTTTTTCTCCGGAGTATATTATCCGGTGCAATTGTATGTTTTGCCTCTCTGAGTGGTTTTGCACAAAAGAAGATTGAAAGAGATGTAGAGTTTTGGCCACAGTATTATATTACTATACCGGTTGATTCAATAAAATGGTCTGTAGCAGCTGATTACTCAGACCGGTACAGTGATTTTGATAAAAGAGTGCAGTGGATTGGAAGGGTAGGGCTGAATTATGAATTAAACAAGTTGTTTACCGTATCTGCCGGGTATGCATATTCGGAATACTTTTCCGGAAGTTCTGTCCGAAGGGAAAACCGTCCATGGCAGCAGGTACAGGTAGTCCATCCTTTTCAGTGCTTAAAGCTTAACCACCGCTTGCGCTTGGAAGAGCGTTTCCAGAGAGACCAAAAAGGCGATAAATTTAATTACCGCCTTCGTTATCAATTTATGGCCCAGCTTCCGCTGTTGCCTAAGCAAAAGATGTATTTCTTCATCGCTGATGAGCCGATGATTAATTTTGGTGCCCAGGTAAAGGGAAATATTTTTGATCAAAACCGTTTACAGGCTGGAGTTCAGATAAAGGTGATTAAAGGTTTTTATATAACCCCGGCCCTTCAAAATACTTATCAAATTCAATCCAATAAAATAGATTATAAAAGTTTAACCATTTGGAGGACTGGGATAACCTATAAATGGTAGTTACACAAATATTTCACCTTTTAAATATGTAATCGCTTTTCCTGCCATTAGTACCCGGTCGTCTTGAAGTTCGCACCATAGCTCGCCCCCTCGTTCTGATATCTGGTAGGCATGTAGCTTGGTTTTGCCAAGTTTCTGCGCCCAGTAAGGAATTAAGTTACAGTGCGCCGAACCGGTTACAGGGTCTTCATTAATGCCTGCAGCAGGGGCGAACATTCTTGATACGAAATCGCTGTTATTGCCTTTGGCCGTAACAATGGTTCCCATCGTGTCAATTTTGCTGAGCGCAGAGAAATCGGGTTTAATGGAGGCGACATCTTCTTCCGTTTCGTATACTAAAAAGTAATCTCTCGATTTTAAAACCTCTTTCGGTTGTTTACCGCCTAATGCAGATATAAGTTCTGGAGGCGCAACATTATATTCCGGTATCCGGGAAGGGAAATTTAGTACATAAAGATCTCCTTCGCGTGATACAGTTAAAGTTCCCGCTTTAAGAGTATGAAAGCTAATGCTATCTTCCCCATATCCCAATTCTGTAAATAAAATATGGGCGGAAGCAAGTGTTGCATGTCCGCATAGATCAATTTCATGGACTGGTGTAAACCATCTAATCTTATACCCCGAACCTTCAGGTGCGAAAAATGCAGTTTCAGCGAGATTATTTTCGGCAGCGATTTTTTGCATTACCGGCTCATGCAGCCAGTCCTTTAAAGGGCAGATTGCGGCCGGGTTTCCGCTAAATAATTTATCAGTAAAGGCATCAACCTGATATATGGGTAGTTTCATAAGTAATCTGGTATGTAATTGTACTGTATTAAATCTGATTCATTCTTAATTGTATAGACAGCGTTATTATGCAATAATACAATTCTGTTACTAATTTCCAACAAAGGGCGGTATAGATGGTCGGTGAGGATGATACCCCTGGTTTTCGAGATATCTCTTATCAAATCTTGTAGTACCTCAACATATATAGGAGATATACCAGAAAAAGGTTCGTCTAATAAAATATATGGAGTTTTTAAGTTCAGTATCCAAAGCAATTCAACCAGTTTTAATTCTCCGCCGGATAATTGGCCGGTTTTTAAATTGTTGACTTTTTCAAGTAACTGCTGCCCGATTGAAAGTTGATTCTCCAGCATATACTGTTTTATTATTTCAGTGGCCGATAAAAATGGCGGGAGGAATGACTCTTGAGGCAGGTAGGCAATTAAATTGCTTTTAAAGCCTTTGTGAATGAGTTTACCATTGATTTTAAGATGTTTAAAATCAGCCTTTATGCTGCCGAAGATAATTTTCAATAAGCTTGATTTCCCTGTTCCGTTTCGCCCGAGCATTCCAACAATTTCGCCCTGGCGACAATTAAGGTAACATCCTGAGAGAATTTTTTTATCCCAGAACGTAAGGGTTACGCTATCAATTTCAAGCATAAGCAAGTAAGTTAATAATGTTGCAGAGCGCGGAAAATACTAAGATATTGGCTATGGATACCAGGCAATACACTTTTGAGTACGAATGACCCTGGTTGTAAAAGTAGTAGATGTGCCGGATGAAAAACAGTTTCAAAAGAAAATAAAATGCAAAAGACACTATAGTAATTACGAATGTTCCAAGGACGATGCTTTGGGACGAATAAAATACAAAGAAGCCTATTAATTGTATTACTACCAGCCAGGCATAATGCAATCTGATACTTTCTAATAACAATTTCATCAAATCCCAATATCACTACAATTGTAGAAATAAAAAAGGCTTTACAAACTAAATGATCTTTCTCATCCTTGCTTCATTAACTAGCAGATGCGCAAGTCGGGTAGGGGCAGGAACGCGGTATTTACCAACGCAGGATTTGATAACATCTAAGCTATGAGGGATATTAATAAGGTGGCCGGGGGACACGAAAATAGGTTTGCAATTTTTCTTAGTCCGCAGGACGGCACCAATTTCTTCATCATTGTGAAACATAGGGCTGCTGGCTAAAGAAACATTATCAGGTACTTCAAATTTACCAACGAGCCTGCTTTTAGCACAGCCGATACAGGGAGTATTTGTTAGAACACCGAAATGAGAAGCGATTCCAATTCTGCGGGTGTGTGCAATACCTTGCCCGTCGAGTATTAATAAATCAGGTTTGTTATCCAACTTATTCCAAGCTTCTAATAATGCGGGTATTTCCCGGAAAGCAAGTAAGCCCGGTATGTACGGAAAATCAACAATAGTTTTAACGGTTATTTGGTCAAGAGGCTTCAATTCTGGATAACTGAGTGTAACAATACCAGCATAAACCGTATTGGAATATTTATTGAATGAAATATCGGCGCCGCCGATGCTTCTAATTTCTTGTTGAAGAGGTTGAGTCTTTACCAGAGTTCGAAGATGCTGTTGGAGTGCAATAGCTTCACTTGGCCTTAGGTTATCATATTCTGAGGGTGGGATTATTTGCATAGAGACACAAACAATAAAGGCTTCCGTTTTCGGGAAGCCTCTCAATAAGTTGGATAAATTATCCTAAGTAAGATTTTAGTATTTTGCTTCGTGATGTGTGGCGAAGGCGTTGTAGTGCTTTATCCTTAATCTGGCGAACACGTTCGCGGGTAAGATTAAATTTCTCACCAATTTCTTCCAGAGATAGCGGATGGTTGGTGCCTAAACCGAAGAATAATACAATAATTTCACGTTCGCGCTCTGTTAAAGTTTGCAAAGAACGTTTAATTTCTTCTGATAACGATTCGTTAATCAGGTTACTGTCAGTATTCGGATCATCGTTTTCCAATACATCCAGCAACGTATTTTCCTCTCCCTGAACAAATGGGGCGTCCATAGAAACATGGCGTCCGGAGTTGCTCAAAGTGTCAGAAATTTTATCTACAGTAGTCTCTAAAATGTCTGCAAGTTCTTCAGGAGAAGGTTCACGTTCGTACTCTTGCTCAAGCTTGGAAAAAGCTTTGCTGATTTTACTTAAAGAACCTACCTGGTTTAAAGGCAAACGAACAATACGAGATTGCTCGGCAATAGCCTGCAAAATTGATTGGCGAATCCACCAAACAGCATACGAGATAAATTTAAAACCCTTAGTTTCATCGAAGCGTTTTGCGGCTTTAATCAAGCCCAGATTTCCTTCATTAATCAAATCGCCAAGTGTAAGGCCTTGATTTTGGTATTGTTTTGCTACGGATACAACGAAACGTAAGTTGGTTTTTGTTAAGCGTTCCAGGGCAGCCTGGTCACCTTCACGAATTTTTTGAGCAAGTATAACTTCCTCTTCTGCAGTAATTAAATCTACCTTACCAATCTCATGCAGATATTTATCGAGTGATTGCGACTCGCGATTGGTAATCGATTGTGTAATTTTGAGTTGTCTCATTAAAGTATGATACCCCTTTTTAAAGCGTGTGCAAAGTTAAAAACTTTTACAGCTTAAACGTTAATTTGTGGAAAAAGTTGTAATAAAAATTTGTTAATAAAGCAATCTTTTATTAACAAAAATCATTCCATAACTCTTAAAAAGTAATCAACTGAGCAAAGAGAATCAATAAAGCTTTGATGAATTTATAAAATGACATAAATCAGGCAAATTTAATGATTTAATTATCAGTAAAAAGACTGTTATTAATGTCCCAAATTGTAAAGACTCAGCTTTGAGGAGTGGAATTTTAAGAAAGCTTTTGCCCGATTAATCCCCAGTTTTCTCAGACAGAGGTTTGATGCTTAATGAGTCAATAAATAGTGATGATAGCCAAACGCCAAATGTCGTAATATGAGGGAAGTAAACTTTTTGATAAATTTCTAAATTTCTGAAAGCCTGAATATATTGCCGGCGCGCACGCCTTTTTCAGTTTGTACAAGCGTGCAGCACTCGTTTACTGCATCGTGTTCAAAGAACAAAATATATTTATCATCACAAGCTTCCTGAAGGATTGCTTTCTTCTCTTCCATTGATTTTAGTGGAAAAACATCATACCCAGCTACGTAAGGTATCGGTAAATGCCCCAGGGTTGGAACAAGGTCGGCGGCAAAAAGTATTGTATTGCCTTTGTATTGCAACTGGGGAAGCATCATTGCTTCTGTATGTCCATAAGAAACCTTAAAGGTACAATCAGGCGGGAAATTTGGCGATTGCGGATCGATGAAGTTTAGCTGCCCGGCTTGCTGTAGAGGTAAAAGGTTTTCGCTCAGGAAAGATGCTTTTTCACGATCGTTGGGATTCATTGCCCAAGCCCAATGCTGTTCATTGGTCCAGTAAGTGGCATTTTTAAAGGTTGGAACAAGGGCCTCGCCAATACGGGAAACCGCTCCACCAGCATGGTCCAGATGTAAATGGGTGAGTATTACATCGGTAATATCATCTTTCGAAAAGCCATGTTTGGATAAAGATTTTTGGAGGCTATAATCCCCATTAAGGTAGTAATAGCTAAAAAATTTTTCGCTTTGCTTATTGCCAATGCCTGTATCAACCAAAATTAGCCTATTGCCGTCTTCGATTAAAAGCGCCCGCATAGCTAATTGTACTAAATTATTCTGGTCGGCCGGATTGGTTTTATTCCAGATTGTTTTTGGTACTACGCCGAACATAGCACCGCCATCGAGTTTAAAGTTGCCGGTTTCGATTGAATAAAGTTTCATGGGATTTACGAATTACAATTGCCGAAATTACGATTTCCTGAGTGGCGATTAGGCTTTTGAGCTTAGTTTTAGTCCGAAGATAGAAGCAATTAATAGCATGAGAAAAAACATTCTCCAAAAATCGGATGGTTCTTTAAACATAGTAATTCCCACGATAACCGATCCGGCAGCCCCGATACCCGTCCAAACAGCATAGGCAGTACCGATGGGCAAGGTTTGCACAGCCTTGTTAAGCAACATAAAACTCAAGGTGATGCAGATAAAAAAGCCGGCACTCCATTTAAAATTGCTGAAGTTGTTGGACAGTTTAAGGCATGTGGTAAAACCTACTTCAAATAAACCGCCAAGAATAAGATACAACCAAGCCATAGGATTTACGATTTACGATTAAACAAAGATTGTCGGAATAAAAAAACCTGCCAAAGAGGCAGGTTAATTATTGTTTGGAAAAACCTTTCAGCTTTTACCTTTATCCTTTTAGCTAGAATTATAAGTGAATTACTTCGCCGTAAGCATCGGCAGCGGCTTCCATAATTGCTTCGCTCATAGTCGGGTGTGGGTGAACAGCTTTAACGATGTCCATGCCAGTAGTTTCTAATTTACGCGCAACTACAACCTCGCCAATCATCTCGGTAACGTTAGCTCCAATTAAGTGAGCACCAAGGAATTCGCCATATTTAGCATCGAAGATAACTTTAACGAATCCGTCTTTGTTACCACCGGCACTTGCTTTACCAGAAGCTGAGAATGGGAATTTACCTACTTTGATTTCATAACCTGCTTCTTTAGCAGCTTTTTCGGTAAAGCCCACTGAGGCAATTTCAGGTGAGCAGTAAGTACATCCAGGGATGTTGTTGTAGTTTAAAGGCTCTGGATGGTGGCCTGCAATTTTCTCAACGCAGATGATGCCTTCTGCAGAGGCGACGTGTGCTAAAGCTTGCCCTTTAACGATGTCGCCAATTGCATAAACGCCCGCGATATTAGTTTTGTAGAAATCGTCAACTATCACACGGCCTTTGTCGGTTTTAACACCAACTTCTTCCAAGCCTAAGTTTTCGATATTTGGACTGATACCAACTGCTGAAAGAACGATGTCGGCTTCGAGGGTTTCAGTGCCTTTTGCAGTTTTAACCTGTGCTTTTACGCCTGCGCCTGAAGTATCAACAGACTCAACGTTTGCGTTAGTTAAGATATTGATACCAGCTTTTTTAAGGCTGCGCTCTAATTGCTTAGATACTTCTTCGTCTTCAACCGGAACAATACGGTCTAAGTATTCCACGACGGTAACTTTAGTACCAATTGCATTGTAGAAATAAGCAAACTCGATACCGATAGCGCCAGAACCTACAACGATCAGGCTTTTTGGCTGCTCTGGCAAATTCATTGCCTGACGGTAGCCAATTACTTTTTTGCCGTCTTGTTTTAAGTTAGGCAATTCGCGCGAACGGGCACCTGTTGCAAGGATGGTATGTTTAGCTGTGTATTCTTTTGTAGAACCATCGGCAGCTTTTACTTCAATTTTATTGCCTTTTTTAATTTTGGCAGTACCCATAATCACATCGATTTTGTTCTTTTTCATTAAGAACTGGATACCTTTACTCATGCCTTCGGCTACACCGCGGCTACGTTTAACAATAGCGCCGAAATCAGCTTCGCCACCCTGTACTTTAATTCCATAATCTTCTGCATGATTCAGGTATTCAAATACCTGTGCACTTTTTAAAAGAGCTTTAGTTGGGATACAGCCCCAGTTAAGGCAGATACCGCCAAGGGATTCGCGTTCTATAACTGCGGTTTTTAATCCAAGTTGTGCTCCGCGAATTGCAGCCACATAACCACCCGGGCCGCTTCCTATAACTATTAAGTCGTAATTCATCAGAATTTAATTGTTTTTAATTGCCTGATTTGAGCCTGCAACACCTACCTGATGACGGTAAATAGGCTGCTCATACTGCATGTTTAGTTTAAACCGCGGCAAATCTACAAATTGTGATGGGTTTTAAGGAAAATAAATAACCAATAGAAGGCCATTAATAGAAAAAACAGCAATTAAGGACTGCTACGCTTGCTTTAGTGTTTTAAGAATAAGTTAAGTACATCTATTTTATGATTTTGCTATCTATTTGACGGAGAATTTTCTAAATCGATAAGATATATTCAATTAACTTATCTCAAATAAAAAAACACCGACAGGTTCAAAATCCAGCCGGTGTTTTTTTATTTGAGTATGGAAGATAGGAGCTAATTATAAACAAATTCCCCATATCCCGATCTTACAGTTACCTGTTTTTTATCAGAAGCTTCAACTCTGCCAACAATTTGGGCATCAATATTAAAGCTTTTAGAAATGCTGATGATATCTGCAGCAATCTCTTCCGTAACATATAATTCCATTCTGTGCCCCATATTGAAAACCTTATACATTTCTTCCCAGTTAGTGCCAGATTGCTCCTGTATTAATTTAAACAATGGGGGAATTGGGAAAAGATTGTCTTTGATAACATGAACCTTATCAACGAAATGGAGCACTTTTGTTTGAGCGCCTCCGCTGCAATGTACCATCCCATCAATCTGAGAACGATATTTTTCTAAGATTTTGATTATAACAGGGGCATAGGTGCGAGTTGCCGAAAGCACAAGTTTACCAGCGTCAACGGTTTGTCCATTGCCAATTTCGATTTCGTCAGTTAGTTTTTTCCCTCCTGCAAAAACCAGTTCATAGGGTACCGCAGGATCGTAACTTTCAGGATATTTTTCAGCTACATATTTATGGAAAACGTCGTGACGTGCAGAGGTTAAACCATTTGAGCCCATCCCTCCATTGTATTCTTTTTCGTAGGAGGCTTGTCCGTAAGATGCCAGGCCTACGATAACATTCCCTGCTTTGATACGGTGGTTAGAAATAACCTCTTCTCGTTTCATTCGGCAAGTAACGGTAGAATCTACAATGACAGTACGAACCAAATCGCCCACATCAGCAGTTTCACCTCCGGTAGAGTAAATCCCCATTCCCAGTTCTCGCAATTCAGCAAGAATTTCTTCAGTTCCATTAATGATTTCGGCAATTACCTCACCAGGAATAAGGTTTTTGTTTCTTCCGATTGTTGATGAAAGTAAAATATTGTTAGTTGCACCAACACATAAAAGGTCATCAATATTCATGATGATAGCGTCTTGTGCAATACCTTTCCAAACAGAAATGTCTCCGGTTTCTTTCCAGTAAACGTACGCTAAAGATGATTTTGTGCCAGCGCCGTCAGCATGCATAATATTGCACCAGGCTTCATCTCCACCCAATATATCAGGAATTATTTTACAAAAAGCTTGGGGATATAAGCCTTTATCAATGTTCTTAATTGCGTTATGTACGTCTTCTTTTCCGGCAGAAACACCGCGTTGGTTGTATTTTAAGTCTGACATCGGGCGCAAAGTTAATAGTTTGTTGGGAGAATGATGAGGGAGATTGGAGATTAGTGCGATCAGGTACCAGCAGTTAGGTTTGAGCATATCGCATAGGCTGTAGCTGATTACTGATACCTCATGTCTACTTGGAAAAGGGTAGTTTTCATTAGCCAAACACTTCATCAGGCTGATTGATTAAAGGACTTGACAGTTCATGAATATTAAATGTTAAAAGGCTTTCTCAAAATTATACATTGAGATACTTCTTTACTTTTGGATAGGCAATTAAAAACCAGAAAGTAAATTCTTTCGTCGAAGCAGATAACAGTGAGTTTAGTTCTGAAATGGAGAGCCACTTATATTCACTTACTTCATCTGGATTTGGGGAGATATCCCCCTCATACTGGCCGAGTAAGACATGGTCAAATTCATGTTCAATTAATCCGTTATCGAATTCAGTTTTATAGATAAAGGCGTCAATTTCTTTCAATTCGCAGCTGAAGCCCATTTCCTCTGTCAGCCTGCGCTGGGCAGCTTGCAAGGCTTGCTCTCCTGGCAAGGGGTGACTGCAGCAGGCATTAGTCCATAAATTGGGTGAATGATATTTCCCTGAAGCCCTTTTTTGTAAGAGCATTTCGCCTTTTGAATTTAGGATAAAAACAGAGAATGCACGGTGTAGCAAACCTTTTTGATGGGCTTCCAGTTTTTCCATCTGCCCAATTGGATTGTCCTGGTTGTCCACCAAAATGACTTCTGTTTTCTCCATAAATTTTAAATACTACAACAATTCAATTGGTTTGCAAACGGTCCCTAAATATTCGGAATAGCAGGCGCTTGATACCTTAATCCAGCAAAATCCGCCCTCAATATCGCGTTCTATCTGCTGTTTTTCAAATTGAATCAGAGTGGCGCTTGCTAAATTGCCGAAAATAAGTAGGTTAAATCTGCAATATGGACTGATGCCTTGATTATAAGCGGATATTCCTTACTTAATTGCTGGGAGTTTTTTCATGGCT
>CBIHNR010000073.1:0-25091 GCA_966211215.1 uncultured Pedobacter sp. | reverse complement strand
AGGGTTTCTGGCCTCTCAAATTTACCAATCGGAACGCGCAGGGAATCAATGTCTACAGGCATCAGTAAAAGTTTACCGTCAAATATAAAAAATTTTCTTTGCGAGTAAATTTTTGTGTTTAATTTTGCATTTAACCAAATGGTTAAATTGGATGGTTAAGGAAAACGACAAAACAGCTGAAGAAAAAATTTTGGCCGCGGCAAAAAAGGTATTTGTATCTAAAGGGATGGCTGGCGCCCGCATGCAGGATATTGCAGATGAGGCAGGAATTAATAAAGCATTACTACATTACTACTTCCGCAGCAAGGAAAAATTGTTTGAGGTAATTTTTAGCCAGACTGTAAGCCGTTTCATTCCAAGGGTAAATGAAATTATGAGCTCAGACATGAGCATGTACGAGAAAATAGAAACATTTTCACGTGAGTATATTGATAAGGTGATCGAAAATCCGTTTTTGCCTTTGTTTGTGATGAATGAAATGCATAAACAGCCTGAAGAATTTTTGCATAAAATGTGGGGAGGAGAGAAGCCAAAAGTGGAGAAATTTATTCAGCAGATTATGCAGGCAATAGAAGCGAAGGAAATCAGGCCAATACATCCTGCCCATTTGATGATGAATATGATGTCGCTTTGCGTATTCCCATTTATCGGGAAGCCAATGTTGCAAATGGTTGCAGGCTTGGACGATACTCAATTTATGGAACTTATGGCTGAGCGAAAAACACTGGTCCCACAGTTTATAATTCAGGCAATTAAACTCTAAAGAAATTTGACATGAGATTAACTAGATGGTTAAATAGTTTGATTGGTGTTTCTCTCGCGCTTCTGCCCACATTGCTTTACGGGCAAAGTTTAAGCCTTGATGAAGCTCAAAGCCTTGCCCGGCAGAACTATCCCTCTATTCAGCAAAAAGGACTGATTCACCAAACGGCAGGCCTTACTATTCAGAATCTAAACAAAGGTTATTTGCCGCAAATTGCTTTAAATGGGCAAGCGACTTATCAATCCGAAGTAACTCAGGTAAATATCCCCGTTCCCGGAATTACGGTTAATCCTTTAAGTAAAGATCAGTACAAAGCAACGGCTGATGTTAATCAGGTGTTGTTTGATGGCGGTATTATCAGTAACCAGAAGCAAGTCCAGAAATTAAACGCTGCTGTAGAAGACGAAAAGATTGAAGTAGAACTCTATAAACTACGCGATCGCATAAACCAGCTTTATTTGGGGATTCTACTATTGGAGGAACAAATCAAGCAGGTGGAGTTGGTAAAATCGGATATAAAAACTGGCATTAAGAAAACAGAGGCACAAGTAAATAATGGGGTTAGCTTCAAGTCAAATTTAAATGCGCTAGAAGCAGAATTGTTGAAAACTGATCAGCGCTCAATCGAACTGAGGTCATCCCGAAAGGGGCTTTTAAAAACACTGGCTTTATTTTTAGATAAACCGCTTGACGAGAATACAAAATTTCAATTGCCGAAGATTGAACAAAAACTTGCAGAAATAAAACGGCCTGAACTGGATTTGTATCAAAAGCAGATAGCGCTTGTGAATCAGCAGAGGAAGCTTTTAATTTCTAAAAATCTTCCGAAGGCGAGTCTGTTTGGGCAGGGTGGATACGGCCGCCCGGGGCTAAACATGTTACAAAATGAGTTCGATTGGTTTTATCTGGCGGGAGTAAAGTTAAACTGGAATTTAAGCAGCCTTTATACCTATAAAAAAGAAAAGCAGCTGGTGGAGGTAAGTTCAAAGGCGGTTGATCTTCAGCAAGAAACCTTCCTTTTAAATACAAATACTCAATTGGCGCAGCAGCAGGCAGAAATTGAGAAGTTGGAAGAACTGATTTCTACGGATCAGAAAATCATCGATTTGTGTGAAATGGTAAAAATTGCTGCAAACGCCCAGCTCGAAAATCAGGTGATAAGCTCTTCGGATTATGTTCGGGAAGTGAATGCCGAAGATCAGGCTAGGCAGAATTTAATTACCCACCAGCTGCAATTACTGCAGGCAAAAATTAACTATAACACTTTAGCAGGAAATTAACATGAACAAGATTATACTATTATCCGCTGCTGTTTTTCTGGCTGCTTGCAACAGCAACGGAGATAAACCAGACGCGTCGGGAACTTTCGAAGCAAATGAAGTAATTGTTTCTTCGGAGGTTGCCGGAAAAATTCTATCGCTTGATATAGAAGAAGGGCAGACAATTCCGCAGAACAAAATAGTAGGAGAGATTGATGCTGAGAACCTTGTTTTACAGAAGGAACAAGTGGAAGCCAGTATCAAGGCTTTGCGGCAAAAAACGGCAGATGTGGGGCCGCAGATAAACTTGCTTAAAGACCAGTTGGATGTGCAGAAGTCGCAGCTGGCAACCCTTCAGCGCGAGCGCAAAAGGACAGAAAATCTGCTAAAGCAAGATGCGGCTACCGGTAAACAGTTGGATGATATTACTGCCCAGATTGATATATTGAAGAAACAGATGGCTGTTACTGCCCAGCAGATCAAGGTGCAACAAAGCAATGTTTCTACCCAAAACCGAAGTGTGTTAAGTGAAAGCGACCCCTTGGCAAAAAGAGCCGAGCAGATTGACGATCAAATCAAACGCGCAAGCATCACCAATCCTCAGAACGGAACTGTTATTACTAAATATGCCGAAGCTGGAGAAATTACATCGCCAGGTAAAGCTCTGTATAAAATTGCGGACCTCTCAACCATCACGCTACGTGCATATATCAGTGGAAGCCAGCTTTCTGAAATTAAGCTAGGGCAGCAGGTTAAAGTACGGGTTGATAAGGGCAAAGACGATTATCGGCAGTACAACGGGACAATAACCTGGGTTGCAGACAAAGCCGAATTTACGCCGAAGACTATTCAGACTAAAGATGAAAGGGCTAATTTGGTTTACGCCACTAAAGTGAAGGTTAAAAACGACGGCTTCCTGAAAATTGGAATGTACGGCGAAGTGCTTTTGAGTGAAAAGGAATAGAGGTGCCATGTATGTCTTGCATCCAGGCTCTAAAATCTTAAATCTACAATCATGAAAGCTGTTGTTGCAGAAAATCTGGTGAAAACCTATGGGAAGAAAAAAGATCTTACCGAAGCCTTGAAGGAGGTTTCCTTCGATGTGGATAAAGGCGAACTCTTCGGAATCATAGGTCCCGACGGTGCCGGAAAAACCAGTTTGTTTAGAATTCTTACTACGCTCTTACTGGCTGACAAAGGTTCGGCTACGGTGGATGGCTTCGACGTGGTTAAGGATTATAAAAGTATCCGTAAACGCGTTGGCTACATGCCTGGGCGGTTTTCCTTGTACCAGGATTTGACTGTAGCCGAGAACCTGGAGTTTTTTGCCACCATTTTCGAAACATCAATAGAAGAGAATTACGATTTGATCAAAGACATTTATTCTCAGATTGAGCCATTTAAGAATCGTAAAGCTGGCAAACTTTCCGGAGGGATGAAACAGAAGCTTGCCTTGAGCTGCGCTTTAATCCATCGCCCTTCGGTGCTTTTTTTGGACGAGCCTACAACCGGTGTAGATGCAGTTTCGAGGAAAGAATTTTGGGATATGCTTAAAAACCTTAAAAAGCAGGGGATTACCATTTTAGTTTCTACGCCTTATATGGATGAAGCCGAGCTCTGTGATAAAGTAGCTCTGATCCAAACGGGGAAAATATTGTCAATTGATACACCGGCCGGAATTGTCGATCAGTTTGGAAAACGATTATTAGCCGTACGGTCTGATAAAATGTTTGCCCTGCTTAATGACCTGAAGCATTTTGATGGCACAGAAGATATTTATGCTTTTGGCGAATATCACCATCTGGTATTAAAAGATGCCGTACGCGAAAACACCATAAGGGATTTTATCCAGAGCAAAGGGCACCAAAAGGTTGAAGTGGTAGCAGTAAAGCCGGCTATAGAAGATTGTTTTATTTCCTTAATGAAGGCATCATGAGTGAGGAAAACGTAATTATCACCGAGAACTTAACTAAGCGTTTCGGGCATTTTACCGCTGTGGATGCAATCTCTTTCCAGGTGAAGAAGGGTGAGATTTTTGGATTCCTGGGAGCTAATGGAGCTGGTAAAACTACAGCCATGCGGATGCTCTGCGGATTATCGTTGCCAACATCAGGCAAAGCTTCTGTTGCAGGATTCGATGTATTTAAGCAAACTGAGGACATAAAACGCAATATCGGTTACATGAGCCAGAAGTTTTCGTTGTACGAGGATTTAACCGTTATCGAAAATATGCGCTTTTATGGAGGTATTTATGGCAAAAGCGATGCTTTTATCCGCGAAAAAACAGCTTACGTATTGGAAGAGCTTCAACTGGAAAATGAAGCTAAAAAGCTGGTAAAATCATTGCCTTTGGGCTGGAAGCAGAAGCTGGCATTTTCAGTAGCCATATTTCACGAGCCAAGCATTGTCTTTCTTGATGAGCCAACGGGCGGGGTAGATCCTGTTACACGGCGGGAATTCTGGAACCTCATTTATCAGGCGGCGGAGCAAGGCATCACCATTTTTGTAACTACGCATTATATGGACGAGGCCGAATATTGCAACCGGGTTTCCATCATGGTTGATGGAAAAATAGAAGCGCTGGACTCTCCCACTGGCTTAAAACAAAATTTCACTGCAGAGTCTATGGATGAAGTATTTCTCAAACTTGCAAGAAAGGCTACCCGAACAGCTGATTAAGATCTTTGATTTGTTATGATTTGCAACATGTTCATTTTTAGGTGTTTTACAATATGAAACGTTGTCATCTCGAGTAAGAACTTTGGAAAGAAAAATATAGCGATGACCTCTGGTGCAAAGAATGCTAGCACACTTTGTCATTCCGACGACAGGAGGAATCCTAAAGCGCTTAGTTATGCGCAACGCTTTAAGATCTCTCCTGTCGTCGAGATGACAAAACGCCAAAAGTGCAACTCTAAATTATTAAATGTGGCGCATCAAGGGCGCCTATAAATCTAAATCCCTTTTGGGGGATAGGGGGCTTATGAAACAATTCATATCATTCGTAAAAAAGGAATTTTACCACATCATGCGAGATAAACGAACACTGTTTATCCTGCTGGTAATGCCTATTGTGCAGATAATCATTTTCGGCTTTGCCTTAACCAATGAGGTGAAGAATTCGGCCATTGCAGTTCTGGATCAAAGCAAAGATGCTGCAAGCGCTGAACTAAGCCAGGAAATAGACGAAAGCAACTACTTCACAATACAAAAGAACCTGAATGCTGCCCAAGAAATAGAACCGGAGTTTAAAAAAGGAAAGATCAAGATGGTTGTGGTATTTCCGCCAAATTTCAGCGAAGATTTAAGGCATTTCAATAAGGCTCAAATACAATTAATTGCAGACGCCAGCGATCCCAATGTAGCCAATACCATGGTAAGCTATGCAAGTAGCATCATCCGGGATTATCAGAACCGCATAAACCGTGATTTAAAATTGCCCTACACCATTAAAACTGAATACCGGATGCTGTATAATCCGCAGTTGAAGGGAGCTTATAGTTTTGTTCCCGGTGTAATGTCGATGGTGTTGATGCTAATCTGTACCATGATGACAGCCATCACGATAGTAAAAGAAAAGGAGCTAGGTACAATGGAAATAATGCTGGTTTCGCCAGTACAGCCGCTCAAAATAGTTATTGCCAAAGCGGTGCCATATCTGATGCTGTCAATTGTAAATATCAGTACCATTTTGCTGTTGAGCGTTTTTGTGTTGGATGTGCCAATTAATGGAAGCCTCATCCTGCTTATCCTCGAAAGTATTTTGTTTATCCTCACCTCTCTGGCGCTTGGGCTTCTCATTTCATCAGCGACTGATTCGCAACAGACGGCAATGTTTATTTCCCTAACAGGAATGTTCTTACCAACAATCATGCTTAGTGGCTTTATGTTTCCGATAGAAAATATGCCCTTGCCTTTGCAGATTATCTCGAATGCGGTGCCGGCAAAATGGTTCTATATTATTGTTAAATCTGTAATGATAAAAGGCGTCGGCTTCGCTTCAATATGGAAAGAAACGCTGATTCTTACAGGCATGATGCTGTTTCTGCTTTTTCTGAGTATCAAAAAATTTAAAATCCGGTTAGCATGAGAACCTTAAAATTTTTACTTCAAAAGGAGTTCATGCAGATTTTTCGTGATCCGGCGATTCTCAGGATCATCTTTATAATGCCAATGATGCAACTTTTGCTTTTGCCAATGGCTGCTGATTATGAGATGAAAGATATCAAGTTAACAGTGGTAGACCAGGATCATTCGTCCTATTCGCAACAGCTTATTTCTAAAATTACGGCATCCGGATATTTCAAACTGATTGATTACAGTGCGTCTTACAGTAGCGCAATGGAAGATGTGGAACAGGATAAATCCGACCTGATCCTAACCATACCGCCAAAATTTGAAAAGGATTTGGTGAAGGAAGATGAAAGCACGGTCTTTATGTCGATCAATGCGATTAACGGAGTAAAAGCCAATTTGGGGGGCGCATATCTTGGACAGATAATCCTGGACTATAATCGCGAAGTTCGTTTAAAATGGATTCAATTTCCCCGTTTTAATCCCGAGCCCCAAATAGATATTACTTTCTCTAACTGGTTCAATCAACGGATGAACTATAAATATTTCATGGTACCCGGTATTTTGGTCATCCTGCTAACAATGGTTGGTTCTTTTTTGGCCACACTGAATATTGTAAAAGAAAAGGAGATAGGAACCATCGAACAAATCAACGTTACACCGATTAAGCGGCACCATTTCATCCTTGGTAAACTAATTCCGTTCTGGATTTTGGGACTGGCAATCCTAACCATTGGCTTAACCATCGCCAGGGTGATTTATGGAATAATTCCGGCTGGGCATTTTTATGTTATTTATGTATTCGCGGCTATCTATCTTTTTTCGATACTAGGCTTGGGGTTGTTGATCTCAAACTATACAAGTAACCAGCAGCAGGCTATGCTCATTTCGTTCTTTCTGATGATGATTTTTATTCTGTTAAGCGGTTTATATACTTCAATTGACAGCATGCCGGGATGGGCACAAGTAATTACCCGTTTTAATCCTGTAACCTATTTTATTGAGGTGATGCGAATGGTGGTTCTTAAAGGGAGCGGGCTAAGAGATATTGCGCCGCAAATACTTACAGTTTTAGGCTTTGGTGTTGTTTTAAATGCTTGTGCTATATTGAGTTATCATAAGCGAGCTTAGTCGCCTTTGTTAAAAATTGTTAAACATTCACATTATAAAAATGATTTAAGCTTTTAATCGTTGTTTGGTAATATATATTTGAAGTAGAAAAGGATTACATGAAAAAATATATCATCGCATCGTTTTGCTTATTATTAGGTTTCTCTGCATCTGCACAAAAGATAAAAGCTGGCGTAGTGGTATTTGGCGCCAACCCCGCAGGCTTGGCTGCAGCCATTCAATCTGCGCACTCAGGTGTTAAAACTGTTTTGGTAGATAATGGAAGCATGGATGTGGTGAACCTGACTGCAGCTGATAAAGCCTACAAAATTGGAGTTTATGCAGAGTTCTTAAAACGGGTAGACTCTCTACAAAAGAAATCTCATTTAAATAATAATCAGAACCTTGTCCCTACGTATGTGGCAACCGTGTTTAAAGGTTGGACAGATACTATTAAAAATCTTACCGTTCTGAAAAGGGCAATTGTTACCGAAGTTGAAAAGGACGGCAAAGGTTGGGAAGTAGAATTAAAAGATAAACGGGAAATAGAAGCCGATGTGGTTGTTGATGTAACTCAAGGCAACCAGATAGCAAAAAAGGCGGGAGTTACTGCTAAAAAGGTAAGCCAGGGTAGCGGAGTGTATGCGGATAAACTATACCGTACTTCGCTTGCCATTGCTAATTATCCTAACACATACCCTTCTGTTTTGCCTGGGAATTATTTGCTGGCAGATAACGCCGACAACTTCCTTTTATTAGGAGGGAAAGTAGATGCCAATATATTAAATGGCCAGGGGGCAGGAACGGCTGCTGCCTATTGTAGCTTCTTTAAAACAACTACCAAAAACCTGGATATCCGTAAAACTCAGGGGGAGTTGTTGGTATTTAAGTCGCAGTTTATGAAGTTTGATGACGTTGCATTATCTGATTCAAACGCAGTTGCGATACAAAAAATAGGTGTTACAGGCATTTTGAAGGGTACGTTTAAAGGTGGCCAGTTTTTATTTCTACCAGACTCGCTGGTATCAAGCGAAGATATCCGTTTGCCCGTAAAAGAATATTATACCCGAAGCCAAATCTGGTTTTTAGATAATAAAGCCGAAAAGCTCACTTTAGAAGACGTTCTGAGCCTTATAAAATTTACTGCAAACCGCGGCAACGAGCTAAATAAGGAGATTGAAAAAGCTTGGAGATCGCTAAGGATGCAAGGAAGCTTCGACTTAAAGAAGCATGTTACCCGTAGGCAGCTTGCACAATTATTCGATGTTTATTTGAAGCCGTTTGAAAGAGGAGTAACGCTGGAAGGTAATTTGAAAAATTAAATACGCCGTTTTAGGTTCATCAACACAAATTCAGTTCTTTTTGTTCCGTAAGTCAGTACCTGGATTAATATGCCAGCGCCTTCCCTTGACCTGAAAAGCGAATAGATATCATCGATGTCCATATCATTTATGGGTTTAAAGTTGATACTTAAAATTTCATCATTAACTTGTAATCCACAGTCTTCGGCTGCCGATCCGGGACTAATCCGGGCTACATATAGGCGCTTAAAGTCAGGTGGTAAAAAGGCAAGTTCCATGCCGCTCATGTCATGTTCAAAAGGCTGTTTAAATTCATGATTTGGCTTTAAATACATTTTGCCTCTGCTATAGTCGAACACAACGTCGAATTTTTTCAAAAGGGCGTTACCAAGGTTTCCATCCCGTTTTACAGAAACTTTTGCACCGGCATCGGCGAAATCGGGAAAGGCCGCTACAACATTTTTAAGTTTATACTTTCCAAGTTTCAGATAACTTATTCGCGCAAGTTTGCCATCTATTGCCCCGGATAATCCAATACCTAAATTAGAGTTGATGCTTCTGGCTGGCACCTTGATAGGTTCATCACCAAAGCTTTCCAGCCATACCGGGTGCCCAGAGCCTGTGTCAATAATCAGTTTGGTTTTAAGCACCTTACCCGAGTCTGCCGCTATTTCCGTGAAAACATAAGGCTTACCGTTTTCTATGCTAATATCTACAGGATGCCCTTTTTTAGGAATATACAAGGTTTCAGGCTTGTATATTTTTAATGTTTTTAAGGGATAGTTGATCTTTACTATAAAGCTGTTAAAAAACTCGGCACCTATGAGCCCATGTATAGGCATTCCAGTATAGGCAGATAAGCCAAACACGTCGGCTTTTAAGATCGCCGCCGGGATGCTAGCCCTGATGTCAGAATTGATAACGATTGCCAGTGGAGAGGTTATGTTTGCATCCAGATCCTTTCCTTCGCCAAAACCAGTTATGGTTATAGTGCGCAGGCTTTTAAGGTTTAGGCTGTCCTTAAGCGAGGGATCTGTTATCAGTAAAACACCTACACCTGTGTCCAGTACAAAATTGAAAGGTCCTTCTCCATTAATTGTTAAGGGTATGATAATGAGGTTATTCCTGAACGTAAAACTAAGGGTTTCAGAATTTCCTCTTTTTTGCAATTGAAATTGCGCAAAAGATTTAAGCCCCAAAAGGGAGTTAAGTAGCAAAAAGCAGGTTATGAGGTATTTCTTTCGGTTCACAAAGTGATATAAGTTGGGAACCTCTAAAAACTCCATATAACCCTTCTCTTTTGTCCAAAGGACTTCTTCGGAGGAGAAGGGATAGGGATGAGGCTAAAAAAAGCTGTTTTTAAAGGTTCCCTATATAACAAAATGAACCTGCGTTTGATTATGGCATAGCGGGGATTTGCCTTAATTGGATTTATTCTAAATAAATTTTGCAAGAATGAAGAGTGTTCCTATTTTTGCGGCTCTTTAGAATTAATCTAAATAAAAATGAAACAACTTTATACCCATCTAAAATTATCTCTTCTCGCTGTTATATGTGTGCTTTATACACAGGCGATAGCTCAAACAAATGGAACCATTACAGGGACAATAACAACCAGCGATGGTAAGCCAGCATCCGCAGTAAGTGTTCTCCTGAAAGAGCTTAACAAATCAACGATTACTTCAGATAATGGATCATTCGTTTTAAAGAATGTTAAGCCAGGGACCTATACTCTAAAAACAGCCTATATCGGTTTAAAGCCTCAGGAAAAACAAGTTTCGCTAATGGCGGGAGAAAAGGCTTCTGTTGAATTTGTTTTAGCGGAGAATGCGCAGAAATTGAGTGATGTTGTTGTAACGGGGTATAAAACTCCAAATCAGAGGCCTGTGAATTTGGGTAAGATTGGTATCGCCCCGAAAGATTTGCCACAAAGTGTACAAATAATTAGCAGCGTGGTAATTGCAGATCAACAAGCTAATCTTTTAAGTGACGTAATGAAGAATGTGAATGGTGTAGCCTTTGGAGCAAATAGAGGCGGTGTAAGTGGCGAAACTTTTTATGCTCGTGGCTATAGTTTAGGAACTAATAACGTTTTAAAAAATGGAGCAAGAACTAATACCGGAGGATTGCCTGAGACAAGTACCTTAGAGTCTGTAGAAGTATTAAAAGGTAGTGCTGCTTTATTGTATGGTGGAGTTACTGGAGGGGCTGTAGTAAATATGGTAACTAAAAAGCCCAAATTTAATTATGGAGGTGAAGTTTCTCTGCGCTCTGGAAGTTACGACTTGTATAAACCATCCGGAGATATTTATGGGCCAATTACTAAAGATCTTGCTTTTCGGATTGTTGGAACTTACGAAGATGCCGGAAGTTTTAGAAATAATGTAGGTGCTAAAAGAACTTACGTTAACCCATCATTATTATACAATTTAGGAAAGAAAACCGAAATACTTATCCAGGGAGATTACTTAAAAAGTGATTACACTCCAGATTTTGGGATAGGTACCGTAAATAATACTATTGTTGGCAGTGTTGGGAGGTCTACTTTTTTAAATACCCAGTGGGCATACAATAATACAAACACAACGACAGCTCAAGCCAACATTACTCACAAGTTGAATGATAAATGGAAATTGAATGTTATTGGATCGGTGTTAGGTTATAATAGAAATTATTTTTCATCCGAACGGCCTACTGCTCTCTCTGACGGAACATGGTATCGCGCTCTTACCCGCTCAAAAACTAAGGAATTTACTTACAACCAACAGTTAAATTTAAATGGGGCGTTCAAAACAGGTTCATTAAAGCATACAATACTAGTAGGAGCTGATGCGGATGAGTCTTTTACAACAGCTTATGGCTTTAATGAGACCAATAAACTTAGCAAAACTTATATTGCGCCAGGAACAACTACGTCTGCAACAATAAAGTACTATGACGAAGTAAATATATTAAACAGCTCTTCATACAATGTTCAAACGAACATGAATATGCCTGAGACATCTGTAATTTCTGATACTAAAACACCTATTTACAGAATGGGGACTTTTATTCAGGATTTGGTTGCTGTGACAGATAAATTTAAGGTCCTCGCAGGTATCCGCTATACATTTCAAAAAACACCAAGAAGTGTAGTTACGAATTATGCTACTGGCGTAAAAACGCTATCAAATAATGGTATAAATAAATCTAAAACTGAAGATGCATTTTCTCCAAAATTAGGATTGATCTACGAGCCGTTAAAAACTACGTCTATATATGTAAGCTACGCCAATAACTTTACATCAAATGCTGGTTTAGATGTAAGCACAAATGCTCCTATGGCTCCATCAATTATTGATCAATACGAGGCCGGGATTAAAAATGATTTCTTAAATGGGAAATTATCAGCAAATATCACCTGGTATAAGATTTTGAATAATAAATTTGCTCAAACTGCTGTTTTTAAGGCAGATGGATCAACAAATTCAGATTCAAATCTTAAAGAGTTTACAGGCGAAACTGCGAGTGATGGTATCGAATTAGATCTTAACGGTACTATAGTAAAAGGATTGAATTTTATTGCCGGTTACAGCTACAACTTTATGCGCTATACAAAAACACGTGAGGAGGTAAGAAAAAGTGATAACTCAATTTTGGTAGCTGGCGGATTTGTTGAAGGAGAGCGTGTAGTGGGAACAACAAAGAACACTGCTAACGGTACACTGTTCTATACGTTTAACTCTGGCCAAGTAAGAGGATTGAAATTAGGTGCCTCTGCATTTTATACAGGAGATCGTAACGGCGGAAGAAATACAAATAAATCAGGAACATCAACAGGTATAATCCCTCTTAAAGCCTTTACAACATTTGATTTATCTGCGGGATATACTTACAGAAAACTATCTCTCCTTGGAAAGATAGCTAATATTACAAATGAGTTGAATTATTTTGTTCATGAAAACTACAGCGTGAACCCAATTCCTCCACGTCAGTTTATTACAACATTATCATACAAGTTCTAATATCTTTTAAACACACATCCGAAGCCGGATCCTGCCAAGGGTCCGGTTTCTTTATAAAATGATATGAAGATTTTTTTTCGAAACATCCACCTGTACCTAAGCCTTGCAGCAGGATTAATTATCATGATGTCCTGCCTTACAGGGGCGATACTGGTTTTTGAGCATGAAATAGATCATGCACTCAATCATCGCCGCTATGAAATAGAGGCAAAAGGTAGCCGGCTGCCTTTATCTGTTCTGGTAAAAAATACATTAAAGAGTACACCTAAAGCAAAACTAGCTTCCGTTAAAGTGTATTCTGACGCAAGCCGGACAGTTGAAATTGGATTGATAGTGGCAGAGAAGGGAGATACTAAGGGAGCCAAAACCGATGGCGAGCATAAAGAGCATCAAAATCAAGCCAAAGCCGAAGAGCGAGGAAAGGGGGCCGATGGAAAAAAGATGCAAAAGGGAGGCGGGAAGCCTAATTTGATTGCTTATGTAAATCCCTACTCCGGAAAAGTTATTGAGGTTTTTAGTCGTAAGAAATCCTTCTTTATGACAGTTGAAATGCTGCATCGCTGGCTGCTGAGTGGCAATGATGGAATTGGCAAAAAAGTGGTGGGCTTTTCAACTTTCTTTTTCTTTTTTATCCTCATTACGGGTATAATTCTATGGTGGCCAAAAACAAAGGCAATCCTTCGTCAGCGTTTAAAAATTAAGGCAAATTCTGGTTGGAAGCGCTTTAATCACGATATGCACATTGTTACTGGATTCTATACCTCTATATTTCTGATCGTTATTGTGCTGACGGGCCTGACCATGTCCTTCAATTGGGTTAATAAAGGCATCTTCACCCTAACCAGGACTAAGATGGAAAACCCAGAACCTCCTGAATCAGTTTACCAGGCGGGCTTAAAACCCATTACCATTGATCTTGCCTATAATCAATTAAACGGTTCAATCAAAAATGCCGAATTTGTTAATATCAGAATGCCCAAGGATTCAGTAGGTGTAGTTTCTGCTACTGCATTGCCAAAAGGGGCTCTGGAAACAGCTTTCGATACATACTACCTCGACCAGTTTAGCGGAAAGATTATAGGTCAAAATAAAGCAGCAGACAAAAATTTAGGACAAAAAATCAGGTACTATGTTAAGCCTGTGCATACTGGAGGTGTATTTGGAATGCCTACAAAGATTTTGAGTTTCATTATCTGCGTATTAGCATTTACTTTTCCAATCACTGGAGTGATTATGTGGCTTAACCGCTTAAAAGGAGAGAAAAATAAAAAACAAAAAGGCAAGACAAGGCGCGAAACTGTCGTGGCTTAAAAAATTGAACTTTTATGCAGATGAAGCTGTCTTATCTGACGGCTTTTTTTTTGTGAAAGTTTAATTTGTTTTTAAAAGGACACAAAGAACCTGCTTGCTACTTTCATCGCCGTTTGGGAGCTTTTGCTCATGCAGGTTTTGTTTGGCACCAAACCTATGAGGTTTTTGAAACACCATAGATTTAAGCGTAGAGTTGCGTTTCCTTTTCTAAAAAAAGCAATCAAAATAATTTAGCGAAATTAAAAGACATAAAAAAAGCGGTTCAGAAAACCGAACCGCTTTTTTTTAAAAGTATTGTTTTGATTAAACTAATAATCTAACAGGCTCTTCTAGCAACGATTTAAGCGTTTGAAGGAAGGCTGCAACTACAGCTCCGTCAACAACACGGTGGTCACCACTTAAAGTAACTTTCATAATGTTTCCAGGAACAATTGCACCGTTTTTAACAACAGGCACTTGCTGAATTCCACTAACCGCTAAAATAGCCGCATTTGGAGGATTGATAATTGCCGTAAATTCATCAACACCAAACATTCCTAGGTTAGAGATAGTGAAGGTTGAACCTTGCATATCCGTTGGAAGAAGTTTTTTCGATTTTGCTTTGCCAGCGAAGTCTTTCACTTCTAATGAAATATGGCTTAAAGATTTGCCGTCAGCAAATTTGATAACCGGCACAACTAAGCCCTCGTCAACAGCAACAGCCACACCTATGTTCACGTGTTCGTTGACGCGGATTTTATCACCTAACCATGAAGAGTTGATAGCTGGATGTTGTTTCAATGCGATTGCAGTAGCTTTAACTACTAAATCGTTGAATGAAATCTTAACCGGAGCATACTCGTTGATTTTAGTACGGGCAGCGATAGCGCTGTCCATGTCGATGCTCATAGTTACGAAGATGTGAGGAGCCGTGAATAAGCTGTCAGACAATGAACGGGCAATAGCCTTACGCATTTGAGTAACAGGTTTTTCAGTGTATTTCTCTTCTCCGATAAATTGAGGGATAGTAATTGTTTTTTCAGCTTTTGCAGGAGCTGCAGTAGTTTCAGGTGCAGGAGCTGCAGCAGCTGGTTTAGCAGAAGGAGTGAAATTTTCTACGTCCTTCTTAATGATACGTCCGCCTTCAGCACTTCCTTTTACCTGAGAGAGGTCTATGCCCTTCTCTTGAGCAATTTTCTTAGCTAACGGAGATGCTTTAACCCTTGCATCAGAAGACGATACCGGAGTAGCCGATTCCGCTTGTGCAGCAGGAGCAGCTTCTTCTTTTTTAGCCTCGCCCGCTGGAGCGGCAGCTTTTTTGCCACCTTTTAATAGGGCTTGAACGTCAGTCCCCGGCTTACCTACGATAGCAATTACGTCATTTACTTTAGCTGCTTGTCCTTTTTCCACACCAACGTATAGCAAAGTACCTTCAGCGTAAGCAGTAACTTCCATTGTAGCTTTGTCGGTTTCAACATCAGCAAGAGTATCATCACTCTTAACAGTATCGCCAACTTTTTTATGCCATTCTGCAATAACACCTTCAGTCATTGTATCGCTCAATAAAGGCATACGGATAACTGTAGCGCCTACAGATTCTGGATCAATACCACCTTCTTCTGCTTCTTCAGCAGGGGCAGCACTTTGTGTAGCAGCTGCTGTTTTAGCTTCAGCCTTTGCTGAACCACCTTCGCCATTTAATGCCGCTTTATAGTCTTCACCTGGAGCACCAAGCACAGCAATAACCGAATCAACCGGCACCGCCGAGCCTTCTTCTGCTCCAATGTATAATACAGTTCCTTCCTGGAATGATTCAAAGTCCATAGTGGCTTTATCAGTTTCCACCTCAGCAATTAAATCGCCGGTGCTAACCTTATCGCCAACCTTTTTGTGCCATTTAGCGATAACCCCTTCAGTCATGGTATCGCTCATTTTCGGCATTCGAACTACTTCAGCCATTTCTTTTTATTCTCTTTTTATTTTGGAATTATTAGCTTCTGATAAAAGGATAATCTTGTTGTACGTAAACATCATCGTACAATTCATGAGCTTCTGGCCATGGAGACTCTTCCGCAAATTTTACAGACTCGTCTACAATAGCTTTTACTTTAGCATCAATTTCTTCAAACCATGCTTCGTCCGCGTAGTTGTTTTCAACAATTGCTGCTTTAACTACACCAATTGGGTCTTTGGCTTTATAAGCTTCCAATTCTTCTTTGGTACGATATTTAGCCGGATCGGACATTGAATGCCCTTTGTAACGGTAAGTACGCATTTCAAGGAAAGTAGGCCCTTCACCGCGGCGGGCACGTTGAACAGCCTCGTCCATTGCATTGTGAACTGCAACCGGATCCATTCCGTCAACCGGAGCGCAAGGCATGTCAAAACCTAAACCAATTTTATAGATATCAATCATGTTGGTAGTACGCTGTACAGAAGTTCCCATCGCATAACCATTGTTTTCGCAAACAAAGATTACCGGAAGCTTCCAAAGCATAGCCATGTTGAATGTTTCGTTTAGTGCACCTTGTCTAACAGCTCCGTCGCCCATGTAGCACACGTTCACGTTAGTATTACCAAGATATTGTTCAGCGAATGCGATACCAGCGCCTAGTGGAATTTGTCCACCTACGATACCATGTCCGCCAAAGAACTTTTTGTCTTTACTAAACATGTGCATAGAACCGCCTTTACCTTTAGAGCATCCGGTTACTTTACCGTAAAGTTCAGCCATAATTTCGTTAGCACTCATGCCTCTTGCCAAAGCATGCGCGTGGTCACGGTAAGCAGTTATCATAGAATCATCTGGGCCTAACACAGACATAGCGCCAGCCAAAACAGCTTCCTGTCCGATATACAAATGGCAAAAGCCTCTGATTTTTTGTTGACCGTATAATTGTCCTGATTTTTCTTCAAACCGGCGCATCAAAAGCATTTGTTCGTACCAGTTTAGATAGGTATCCTTAGTGATTTCAACTGAACTCATTCGTCAATATATGTTTTTGGGAAGGCAAATCTAATTATTACTTGCTAAAAAAAAGAAATTCAAAATGTTTTGTTTAGAATCGGTGGTAATAAAGAACTTTATTGAACTAAAAGTCTTAAGAAGTTGCAAGATGCCTAATAAAATTTGGGTGATAGGTGTTCGTTAGATGGACTTAAAAGATAAAAGCCATCAGGGCGGGATGGATTGCTATTCAGAAATTCTATATTACATCGCAAACTAGTAAGCGGCAAAGTGTAACTGCGCTCATCCGTCAATTATCAAGATCATCTTTGTAAGCAGGGCAAAGCCATTAGCCCTACTTTAAATACCGCTCCTTAATTACTCCTATATGGTGCTTTAAATGCCCTGCTATAATAAATAGCAAAGCTCTTGCACTTAATGGATAGTTGTTTGCGCTTCCGCGATTATTTAATTGCTCTTCAGTTAGCGACTGGATTAGGAAGAGATTCGATTTTCTTACCGTTTCAAACTCTTCCAGCATTGTTTCGAAGTCAAGGCTACTGTGTCCGGAATGCTTAACATATTCATCCTGGTCAAAGCCAGGTAAAGGAGTAGTATCATTCCTTGCAATGCGAAGCAGACGATAAGCCATAATTCTTTCAGTATCAATAATATGCCCCAGTAGTTCTTTCAATGTCCATTTTCCGTCGGCATATGCATAATCGGCTTTGGCTGCTACCGGTTTTAATAAATCCTTCAAAGCAGTCGGCTGCTGCTTTAGTTCAGTTAAAACATCTTCTTTTATGGCATCAATATATCTTTGATAAAATGAGCCAAATTCGTCAGGTTGTGGCTGCTTCATAATTAAGGCTGCTTTTAAGAATAATGCGGAAAATGGTTCCTTTGCCAACTTCCGAGTCTTTTACAAAAATTTGTCCTTTATGGTAGTTTTCAATAATACGTTTTGTGAGTGAAAGTCCCAAACCCCAGCCGCGTTTTCTTGTAGTATAACCTGGCTGAAACACCGTTTCGAATTTCATTCTCGAAATACCTTTTCCGGTATCAATTACATCAATAAAAACCTGTTCTTTCGCCAAATGTTCGCTAATATGAACTTCAATTTTTCCATGGCCCTCAATAGCGTTAACAGCGTTCTTAAGCAGGTTTTCTATCACCCAATCAAACAAAGGGATGTTCAATAGGGCTTCAACCTGTTTGTCGCCGGTAACGCTGAACGTAATTTTATCGCTTGCCCGGACTTTAAAGTACTTTACATATTCTTCTACTACGGTATAAACCACATGGCTTTGAAGTACAGGTTTAGATCCGATTTTCGAGAAGCGGTCTGCAACCATTTCAAGTCGCCGGATGTCATTTTCCATCTCCTGTATAAGAGGGTCGTCTTCTGCATCAAATTTCGACTTCATTAACTCTGTCCAGGCCATTAATGAAGAAATTGGCGTTCCCAGCTGATGCGCGGTTTCCTTTGCCATACCTACCCAAACCAGATTTTGCTCGGATCGCCTGGAAGAACTGAAAACCAGGTAAGCAATTAACAGGAATATGCCAATAACTGTGAGCTGTATGGCTGGAAACACTTTTAGTTGCGTTAAAAGAGATGAGTCTTTATAGTAAACATACCATTTCTCCCCATCTTGCTTGGTGATTATAATAGGTGTATGCTGCGCCCGCATTTCTCGTAGCTGGGCTTTAAAGTATGCAGGGTCGTACGTTTTTCGAGTATAAAGTGGCGAATCATCTCCATTTTCAGCTTCCAGTTTGTAATTGGTTTTAGTACTATCCAGCCCTTTCCAATAAATAATGCTATCTCTCTGGTCGGTGACAATTGCCGGAACTGAAAGGCTGTCCCTTATAGAATAAATGAACGTAATGTAACTATCGTTAATGTCGGTGATTTCAATAATTTGCTTGTTACTCAATGCCCAAACCTCGGCACGCGTACGTTCGGCAGAAGAAATGCCTTTAACCAGATAGTTGCTATACCACAATGAAACCCCGCCGATAACAATGGCAAAAGCTAATAACAGAAATTTCCAGCGTCTTTTTTGTTCGTACGGATTCATTTAGAGCGAAAAGCTAGTGTATCATGGTTCATGTGCTATTTTTAATGTAAAATAGCGATGGAGATTGGCCATCGCTATAGCCTACAATAACTATTCCTGATAATTTACTCCCATATTATAAAAAAGGAATGAAAATTTATCGGTTTGTTCTGCAATGATTTGTGCAGTTGATTTTCCGGCACCGTGGCCCGCTTTAACATCAATACGGATTAAAACAGGGTTAGAGCCTTTGTGGAGCTCTTGCAACCTTGCCGCATATTTAAAGGAGTGCGCCGGCACCACCCGGTCATCATGGTCGGCAGTGGTAACCATGGTCGCAGGGTATGCCACATTTGGCTTCAAAGCATGGTACGGTGAGTATTTTTTTAAGTACTCGAACATATCTTTCGATTCCTCTGCTGTGCCATAATCATAAGCCCAGCCCGCACCAGCCGTAAATTTATTGTATCGCAGCATATCTAAAACACCAACCGCCGGTAAGGCAACCTTAAACAAGTCGGGCCTTTGTACAGAACAGGCCCCAACTAACAAGCCTCCATTAGATCCTCCGGAAATTGCCAGGTAATCTTTAGAGGTGTACCTATTTTTTATGAGGTATTCTGCTGCCGCGATAAAGTCATCAAACACATTCTGCTTTTGCAGTTTTGTGCCGGCTTTGTGCCACCTCTCGCCGTACTCGCCACCGCCGCGTAAATTTGGAACGGCAAAAACTCCACCCTGTTCAAAAAGAATAATATTAGGAGTGCTGAAACCAGGAGTTAAGCTAACGCCAAAACCTCCATATCCATATAAAATGGTTGGATTGTTGCCATTCAGTTTTAGTCCTTTTTTATGCGTAATGATCATCGGTACCTTAGTACCATCGTTTGATGTAAAAAAGACCTGTTTCGACTCGTAGAGGCTTGGATCGAATTCTACGCCTGATTTTTTGTAGAGTTCGGAGTCTCCAGATTCAATTGTATACTTGAAAATTGATGGCGGGTACACATACGAGGTAAAGGTATAATACAATTCTTTTTCTTCCTTTTTGGCACCAAAGCCAGATGCGGTGCCTACTCCGGGAAGTTTAATCGTTCTTTCGGCTTTGCCATTCATGTCAAACTGAATAACAAGTGAAGTTGCATCTTTTAGGTAATTGGCAAAAATTTTCCCCCCGCCGGTGTGGGCATTTAGCACGTTCGCAGTTTCGGGAATCAAATCTTTCCAGTTTTCTGGAGCCGCATTAGCGGCATCTACCGTCACAACTTTATTGTTTGGGGCATTCAGGTTCGTGAAGATAAATAGCTTACTTCCCATGTTATCCAGCACGTAATGCTCCTTATCCATGTTGTTTACTACATTAGTGATTTTGCTTCCCGGGATGCTTAGATCCTGAAGGTAGAGCTCGTTGCCTGTTGTGGAATTTGCTGCAGTTATCGACAAAAATCTGCCATCTTCTGTAATTGAAGCCCCAATGTATCTTCTTGGAATTGCCTCTCCTCCAAAAATCAGAACATCTTCACTTTGTGGCGTGCCTAATTTATGGTAGTATAATTTATGATGTTGGGTCATGCCTGATAGCTGGCTCCCGGCTTTAGGCTTATCATAGCTGCTGTAGTAAAAGCCATCATTGCCTTTCCATGCAATTCCGGTAAATTTAACATCAATTAATGTTTCGCCAATTTGCGATTTATCATCAGCCTTAATGATTATTACTTTGCGCCAATCGGATCCTCCTTCTGAAATTTGGTAAGCTGCGAGGCTTCCGTCCTTTGTAAACTCAATGCCCGCCAAAGAAGTAGTTCCATCCGCCGAAAATTTGTTAGGGTCTAAAAAAATCTCTGGCTCTTTGCCTTCTTCCTGGCGGTATAAAACAGATTGGTTTTGTAAACCATTGTTTTTATAGAAATAGATGTATTTGCCTTCCTTAAAAGGTGCACTGTATTTTTCGTAATTCCAAAGCTTCTCAAGCCGTTGTTTTATTTTATCCCGGTAGGGAATTTGAGAAAGATAAGCCTGAGTTACTTTATTTTGTTCTGTAACCCAGCTTTTAGTCTCTTCAGACAGGTCGTTTTCCAGCCACCGGTATGGGTCGGCCACTTGAGTTCCAAAATATGTATCAACAGTGTTGTCTTTCTTCGTCTTCGGATAGTCGATCATTTTCTTAGAGGTTTGAGCAATGCCAGCATATGTTAGTCCGGCAGAAATTATGAGGAGATAAAATGTTTTCATCAGCAAAGTCCATTAGTAAATTATAAAAAGGGCTTGTTCCGTTGCAAATTACAATTTTCCCTGCATCTTCGTACTTTTGCAGCCCATGCTCCAACGTAATAAAATTTATTTCGCTTCTGATTTTCATTTGGGAGTCCTCGATTATAATTTAAGCCGCCAGCGAGAAGATAGAGTGGTACGATGGCTGGATTCTATTAAGCACGATGCCGCAGAACTTTACCTGGTTGGAGATATTTTCGATTTCTGGTTTGAATATAAAAGGGCTGTCCCAAAAGGATTTATACGTTTTTTAGGAAAACTGGCTGAATTGTCGGATGCAGGCGTTAAAATCACCATGTTTAAAGGCAATCATGATATGTGGATGTTTGGTTACCTTACCCAGGAGTTTGGAGTAGAAATAGTTTCCAACGAATTGGTGATAGAACGTTCCGGTAAGAAATTCTACCTTCATCACGGAGATGGCTTAGGCCCTGGCGATGCCAAGTATAAATTCCTGAAAAAGTTCTTCAGAAGTGCCTTTTGCCAATGGCTTTTCGCCCGCCTTCATCCAAATCTGGGCATTGGTATTGCCCTAGCCTGGTCTGGGCATAGCCGTGTAGCGGGAATGAAAAAGGAATCTTTCATGGGCGAACAACAGGAATGGCTGGTGACATATAGCAAAGAAGTACTGCAGAAAGAACATTTTGACTATTTTGTATTTGGGCATCGGCATTTGCCCTTAGATATAAAATTACCCCAGAATAGTCGTTATATAAATCTGGGCGAATGGCTGCATTATAACTCGTACGCTGTTTTTGACGGAGAAGAAATTTGCCTGAAGTATTTTGAAAATGAGAAGTAGAAGAATTGGTTGGATACTGCTAAGTTTACTGTTTTTTGCAATAAACTCCTATGCCCAACCCAATCCTAAGCTTCTTTTTAAAGTAGATACTTCAGCCGTGTTTTTGTCGGTTGATAATTTAGATAACATTTATGCCGTTACAGACAACAATCAATTGCTGAAGTATAATTCAGCCGGCAAGTTGCTTTGGAATTACAGCAATAAGTCCTTTGGCAAACTGTCTTTTATAGATGTTACCGACCCGATGCGGATTTTATTGTTTTATTCGGCGATACAACAGGCTGTTGTGTTAAATAATAATCTCAATGAAATAAGTCGGTTTAATTTCGGAGCCGATGCTTCGCGCTTCGTTACTTTAATTGCAACAGCTAATTCTAATGGTTTTTGGATTTATGACCAGCAAAACCGCCAATTGCAAAAGTTAGGAAATCAGTTTAACGATGAGCCCTTATCAGGAAATATTTATCAACAAACCGGAATTGCTATACAGCCTGTGTATATGCTCGCCAATGACCAAAGCGTGTTTCTCGGTAGCCTAAATCAAGGAATCATGCAATTCGATCGTTTTGGAGCTTTTGTTAAAACCATAAATATTCCCGCGGATAGATATTTTCAAATCAAGGAAGGCCAGGTTTTATACTTAAAAGAAAACCTATGGATAGCGAAAAGCATCGTAGCCAACATAGACAGTATTTCTATTCAGTTTGCGGAAAAGCCTCTGCAAGCAAGCCAGGGGAATAAAATTATAGCCACATTAACAACCACAGGCTTTAACGTCTATGAAATGCCAGCACTTTATGAAAAAAAGTAGCATCCTAATAATTCTATGTATAACAGTTCTGTCGCCTGTTTTCGGACAAACTTCGGATATCAAACTAGTTAATGACCCTGCTTCAAAGAAGGTAGATGTAACAATAAGCGGCAAACTTTTCACATCCCTACTTTATGCCGATAGTTTGAAGAAACATGTCTTGTATCCGATAATTGCTAAGAATGGATCTACAGTAACTCGCGGCTACCCTATCTCTCCTTTAGCCGGCGACCAGGTAGATCATCCCCACCAGATTGGGCTTTGGTTTAATTACGGCGATATAAATGGTGCGGATTATTGGAATAATTCCACCAAAATCGATACTAATAAAAAGGCATATGGTGCTATCAAATTGAATAGTGTCAAAGATTTAAAAGACGGTAAGGGCAAGGCCGGGTTTACAGTTTTGTCAACGTGGTACAACCCTGGAGGCAAAGCTGTTCTCGCAGAAGAATCAAAGTTTGTATTTAAAGAAGAGGGCAAAGTCCGCCTCATAGAAAGATTTACAACGTTAAAGGCATTAACGGATGTTTCATTCAAGGATAATAAAGAAGGATTGTTTGGAATGCGAGTTGCCCGGCAGTTGGAGCATCCCTCTGAGAAGGCCGTTGCGGTTTATACATTAAGCGGCATTGAAAAACGGATTGATAAAAATATTACAACTGGAAATTATGAGAGCAGTACCGGAATTAAAGGCGAAGACGTATTCGGTACCCGTGCTCCCTGGCTCAAGTTATCAGGAAGTATAGATGGCAAGCCAGCGGCTGTTGTAATAATGGACTCTCCGCAAAATCTCAATTACCCAGGGTTTTGGATGGCAAGAGGGTATGGATTGTTCGCAATCAATCCATTGGGCGCGGAGTTTTACACCAACGGAAAAGAACGGTTGAATTTCGCTTTGGCCCAAGGCCGGACCGTAACCTTTAATTATGCTGTAGCAATTGCAGACGAGTTGACCAGTCCAGAAATACAAGCTTTACACAAAGCTTTCGCCCTTAAATAAACGCATTAAAAATCACAGGGTTGTAAGTTAAAATATTTACTAAAAAGGAGTATTTTTGTGCCCTCTAAAAAGCTAGGCAATTTTTATTCGTTGTTTGCAGGTGTTTAGGAACACACTTTGCGCAATGAAGGTGCTGGAGCTTAATTACAGAAGAATAACATGTTAGATAAATTAGAAGCCATAAAACTTCGCTGGGAAGAGGTTGAAAGAGAATTAAGTGACCCTGCTACCATAAGCGATATGAAACGTTTTACCCAGTTAAATAAAGAATATAAAGACCTGGGTAAAATTGTAGACGAATACAAAGTTTACAAAAATGTAGTATCAAACATCGAGGCCAACAAGGAGATTCTTGGAAACGAAAAGGATGAAGAACTACGCGAAATGGCAAAAATGGAGTTAGATGATTTGCAGCCGCAAAAAGACGAGCTAGAGGAAAAAATCAGGCTAATGCTCATTCCAAAAGATCCTCAGGACGCTAAAAATGCAGTGTTTGAAATTCGGGGAGGTACCGGAGGGGATGAAGCTGCGCTATTTGCCGGCGACTTATACCGTATGTATACCCGTTATTTTGAGAAAAAAGGTTGGAAAGTTGAGGTGGTTGACGTTACTGAAGGCACTGCGGGCGGCTATAAGGAGGTGATTTTAAACGTAAGCGGTGAAGACGTATACGGAACGTTAAAGTACGAGTCGGGAGTTCATCGTGTGCAGCGCGTTCCGGATACTGAAACTCAAGGTAGAGTTCATACTTCAGCCGCTTCTGTAGCAGTACTGCCAGAGGTTGAAGAAGTTGACTTCTATCTTAACCCAGCCGATATCGAAATGCAAACATCCCGTTCTGGTGGCGCTGGAGGCCAGAACGTGAACAAGGTGGAAACAAAAGTACAGCTTACGCACAAACCAACCGGAATGGTGGTGGTTTGCCAGATAGAGCGCTCTCAATTGGGCAACCGCGAACGTGCTATGGAAATGCTTCGCAGTAAGCTTTATGACCTTGAAGTTCAGAAACAAACAGGAGACATTGCAGCAAAACGTAAAAGCATGGTTTCAACCGGCGACCGTTCTGCTAAGATTCGTACGTATAATTATCCACAGGGGCGTGTTACTGAACATCGTATCGGCCTAACTATGTATAATCTTCCTGCAATTATGGATGGTGATATTCAAGACATTATTGATGCCCTTCAATTTGCAGAGAATGCAGAAAAAATGAAAGAAGGCTCAAATGTGTAAACTTAATGTGCAGGTATTGAGGGTCTTAAAGTTAGATTTTAATAAGTTTTAAATTTAATTTGAAATCTAAAATATAAACCTCATATTTGCAGTCCCGAAACGGGAAAACGGTCTGGTAGTTCAGCTGGTTAGAATACATGCCTGTCACGCATGGGGTCGC
>CBIHNR010000072.1:0-25098 GCA_966211215.1 uncultured Pedobacter sp. | reverse complement strand
AGGAAGTAGTAAATTTTAATAAGTAGGGAGTATGTTGAGAGTTAGCCGGTTATGCAGAACCTTAATAATAGTTTCTGTTTTAATAATAAGTAATAGAGTAAAAGCGAATTCGGACATTTCCTACGTTTCAACACAAAATATAAAGGGAGGCTTTGGGCTGTCTGTCAAGGGCAAACCCATCCCTTTAATTTATAGCAGTGCCGATTTTCCGGGGGTTATCCGTGCTATAAAGGACCTTCGGTCTGATTTAAAGCTGGTTACCCAATCAGAACCCTTGCTTTTTGTCGATAAATTCTCATCCGCAAAAGAAGTAGTTATTATTGGAACGCTCGGTAAAAGCCCCATTATAGATCAGCTTGTACAAAATAAAAAGTTGGATGTTACAGCCATTAAAGGCAAGTGGGAAGCCTCTTTAACACAGTTAGTTACAAATCCGATCCCGGGAGTACAAAAAGCCTTGGTAATAGCAGGCAGCGACAAGCGAGGTACTATTTTCGGCATTTATAGCCTTTCTGCACAAATCGGCGTTTCGCCATGGTATTGGTGGGCAGATGTTCCTGTGAAAGCGCAACTTGATCTTTATGTAAAACCGGGCGCACATATCGACGCCCCCGCCGTGAAATACCGCGGAATTTTCCTTAATGACGAAGCACCTGCTTTAAGTGGCTGGGCTAAAGAGAAGTTTGGAGGTTTTAACAGCAAGTTTTATGCGAAAGTGTTTGAGCTTATTCTGCGTTTGAAAGGGAATTACCTATGGCCGGCCATGTGGGGAAATGCCTTCAATGCAGACGATCCGCAAAATCCACGCTTAGCTGATGAAATGGGAGTGGTTATGGGAACTTCGCACCACGAGCCAATGTTACGCTCGCAGCAAGAATGGAAACTTTTCGGAAAAGGAGCCTGGGATTACAACCACAACGATTCTACCCTCAGGGCATTTTGGCGCCAGGGGATTAAGAATATGGGCACTCATGAGAGCGTTGTTACCATAGGCATGCGTGGCGATGGAGATGAGCCAATGTCGGAAAGCAGCAATATTGCCCTTCTTGAAAGAATCGTTGCAGATCAGAGAAAAATCATCGAGCAAGAAACCGGCAAGCCAGCTTCTGAAACTCCCCAGATATGGGCTCTGTACAAAGAGGTTCAGGAATATTACGATAAAGGAATGCGTGTGCCCGATGATATCACACTTCTGTTATGCGATGATAACTGGGGAAACATTCGGAAACTTCCCAACCTGAAGGATGCACCGAGAAAAGGCGGTTATGGTATCTATTATCATTTCGACTATGTAGGCGGCCCGAGGAATTATAAATGGCTGAATACTAATCCAATTGCGAAAGTGTGGGAACAGATGCACCTAGCTCGCGAGTACGGTGCCGACCGCCTTTGGCTGGTAAATGTAGGCGACCTCAAACCAATGGAATTTCCTATTGAATTTTTCCTGGACTATGCCTGGAACCCTGAAAAGTGGCCTGCCGACAGGCTACAGGAATACACTAAACTGTGGGTGGAAAAACAGTTTGGTACTAAACATGCCACGGAGATTGCCAATATAATTTCAAAATACAGCAAATATAATGGAAGGATAAAGCCAGAGTTGTTGAATGAAAACACCTATAGCATTACCAATTATCGCGAATTTGAAAGCGTAGTGGAGGATTATAAAGCGCTGGCGGTAAAAGCCCGAAAAATTAACAATGCTCTTCCTGCAGAATATCGTGATGCGTATTTTCAATTGGTGCTCCACCCGGTTAGTGCCTGTGCAAATCTTTACGAAATGTACTATTTCGTTGCCCTAAACAAATTATATGCAAAGCAGGGGAGGACAGCAACTAACGATCTGGCCGCAAAGGTGAAAGAACTTTTTGCCAGGGATGCGGAAATAAGCCATCAGTATAATAAAGTAATGGCAGCTGGAAAATGGAACCACATGATGGACCAGACTCATATTGGCTACACATCCTGGCAGCAGCCCAACCGCAACATTATGCCTGGCCTTGAAGAGGTTTCTTTGCCTGCGGAAGGAAGCTTAGGTGTTGCAATTGAAGAAAGCAGGAGTTGGTGGCCCGAGGCTAGCGAAGAAGCTGTACTTCCTCAGTTTAATCCATGGACAAAGCAATCGTACTATATAGAAGTATTTAATCGAGGCAAGTCGGCAGTTTCTTATACGGTTAAAGCCAATGCTGCATGTATAAAGCTAAGTTCTGCCGGAGGCACTTTAGACAAGCAGCAAAGAATATGGGTAAGTATTGATTGGAAGCAAGCTCCATCAGGTATTCAGAAATTACCTATAAACATCACTTCGAATAATAAAACCATAACGGTTTATGCAAGTGTCAACAATTCATCTATTGCAGACGCAAAAGGCTTTGTAGAAAACAACGGCTACATTTCAATAGAAGCGGCCAACTATACGCGTGCTATTGGCAAAGATTCAGTAACATGGAAAGTACTTCCCGACCATGGGAAAACAGGTTCGGCTGTTACTGCCTTTCCGGTTACTGCAACCGGAGTTTTGCCTACAGAAAACTCCCCTCGTTTGGAATACGATATTTATCTGTTAAATAAAGCGGCAATCAAAGTAGATGCATACGTTTCTCCTACCCTAAATTTTAATGGTTCCAATGGTTTGCGATATGCTGTTTCTGTTGATGACGGAGAAAAACAGATTGTTAATATCAATGCAAGCCCTTCAGAAAGAGCCTGGGAAAAATCAGTCGCCGCTAACATTAAAGTTTTAACAACCGAACACCAAATGTTAACAGAAGGAAAGCACACGATCAAATTCTGGATGGTGGATCCGGCGATAGTGCTGCAAAAAATAGTAGTAGATGTTGGGAAGTTAAAACCTTCCTATCTGGGGCCGCCTGAAAGTATGGGTAAATAGCAAGGCATTTTTGTCTCCCGAGCAATCATATTTTACACCCAATGTGCCTTGGCAGTTCCTTATTAGGGAGAGTTCAGCATCGTTGGTGTCCTCAGCAATGCTTAAGTTAAGCTGTTGATGGGGACACCAACAGCCGTTAACCTAAGAACAACTGCCGTCCATTTAATCGATTTATCTACCTAGTAATTAGCTCGTACATTCTTTCTCTTTCTTTTCCATTGATGAAAAGAAACAAAAATCTAGTGCCTTGCCGAGGTGCCTTTTTCGCACAATCCTCTGCTCAAATTTCATTATCAGCCGCACGGTGCTGCGCCGGCTTTTCCCTTTGCGCTCATTCCCTTGCTTCAGAAAACCCGCCAATGCACCTTACCAATTCACATGCCCAGCTGATAAAGAAATTTTAACCCAGGCACTTCGCCAAGGCACACCTCCGAACAATCCTTAGTGCTTTATTCGAAGGGTAAACGCTTAAGTTAACGACTATGGTGGGAAACACCAACAGCGGGTGCCTGCCCTTGCCGCTGTCTCCACGCTTAATAGCATTGGTGTCCTCACCAGCCATTTAAGTTAAATGGTAAACGTTTCTGAAGGCTCTGCTGGTACTTTAAGCAAAAATGCGCCCTGCAAAGTGATGTATCACCAAAGGGATTAAAAAGAGGTTTACAAAATTGCTACAAAAATGAACATTCGTGGCCTAGAATATTAGCACCCGGCAATAGTTTTGTGATATATGCAAGCGAATGATAAGGTTGCATAGAAAGCGGTTTCGCTTACATTAAATAGTGTACTCCTCGGATCTCTATATCCGTTAATATTGGTTAATATTGGTTAATATGCGGGCTCCCATTGCCCGCTTTTCTTTTTTTATCTTTTCATTGTTAAAAATTGAGGGTAAGCCTTTTTGAAGGATTGGTAAAGTCATCCTTGTCTTTTCATTTTAATTTGCTGAAGCTTTAGGTAACTTGAGTTCGACTATAAATATGCCGTAAGGGAGAGAGAGAGCTCCCTTCGGTCGGTATCTGAAGCATTGGGATGTGGGGAAAGAGAAAGGCCGGCGCAGCACCGCGTGGCTGATAAGGGAACTGCGAAGCACTCATTGAGTCCATATAGGATAATTAACATCTCAATAATTTGCGCAGAGGAATGTGCGAAAAAAGGCACATCGCAAGGCACAAGATTTATTCACACGTTAACTGTTTTTTAAAGTGTTCATGAGATCGCTTCGCTAAGTATTGTTTCTTTTCATCTAATGGAAAAGAAAAAGAAGAAATAATGGAACTGTCCTTAACAAGTCTTCCCCGGAAGAATTCATCTCTTAATAGCAGTTTATCTACTCCAATGCCCTTCTTTTCCTTAAAAGGTTAACATTTGTTTTATACTTATTACTATTAGTGCGGCACTTCAAAAATCGGGCCGTGTAACTTGCTGTACAATTCAGAAAGGCATTCTTCTATGATTTCGGAAAACTTTGGGGGGCGATTAACAATTTATAAACCAATTTATATGAATGTTTTTACTCGGAAAAAGAACGTATTTTGTCTTAAAGGCTTTTTAACAGCTGCAGCTTTTATCGTAGGGGGGATTTCGGCCAAAGCCCAAAATTTGCAAGCCGATTCAACGGCGCTTGTAAATTTGTACAATAACACTTCTGGCCCGGCCTGGGTTAATAAAACAAACTGGCTTTCAGCGGCCCCATTGAAGTTGTGGCATGGGGTTACTGTTACTGGCGGCAGGGTTACCTCTGTTTCCTTGCCCTCAAACGGTTTATCGGGTGTTTTGCCTGGCTTGGTTAACCAGCTATCAGCATTAAATGAACTAAACCTGATGGATAACTCCTTAACGGGTTCCCTTGGCTACATGGGAAATGCCAATTTGCAGGTTCTTAATCTCAGTAAGAATCAATTATCAGGAAGTATTCCCGACTGGAATAATTTTAATGCTTTGACAAATCTCAATCTGGCTCATAATCAGTTCAGTGGAGGGCTTTCAAATCAAAACATGGCTGTGCTGCAATACCTTGACGTTAGTTATAACCAGTTCAGCGGAAATATGCCGAATCCGGCATCGAGCAGTATTAAAACCATAAATTGCAGTCATAACCAATTTACTGGAAGTGTTCATAATTTCTGGCAGGGAGTTCCAAATCTGACATCTTATGATGTATCCTATAATCAGCTGAGTGGAAGCTTGCCATGGATATCATGGGCTGCAGTTACCTATTTAAATGTGAGTAATAATAAATTGAGTGGTTCTTTAAACTATTACAATTTTCCTTTAATTCAAACCCTCGATTTTAGTAATAATAAGTTTAGCGGCGATATCCCTTATTTTGGAGGAACCAATTATAGTACACTCAAGATTAACAATAATAAATATACATTTAATCAGATAGAATCACGTGCTGGTGCCTTTCCAGCTGGGTCAGTTTATGCCCCTCAGGATACCATAGTTCCAATACAGTTTACCTCTGGTATGCTTTCTGTAGACGCCGGCGGTACCACTTCCAAAAATACTTACAAATGGTATATGGGCAGTACGCTGGTTGGAACTACTGTTGGAAATTCGTCATTCAGTCCTACTCAGGCTGGAAATTATCATGCCGACGTTACTAACTCAGACGCACCGGCTCTTACCTTAATCAGCGATATAATTAATGTTAGCACATTGCCTGTAAACCTGGTGTCGTTCAGAGCTATGATTGAAGGAGAGGGGATTAAATTAAGCTGGGCAACCGCGTCGGCATTCAGTTTTTGCTGTTTCCAGGTAGAGCGTAGTGCAGATGGAAAAAACTGGACGCCGGTTGCGACTATAAAAAGCGGGAAAGCAGGGGACAGCGACTATTCGTACTTTGATGAGTCAAAAGGTTTGCAGGGTACTCTTTATTACAGGTTAAAGCAGGTAGATAACGACGGCTCATTTACCTATTCGGAAGTGGTGTCGGTTAAAACTCAATTAGCACAGTCTCTTGTAGCAGTAGAGGTTTATCCTAACCCTTCTTTAAGCGGTCCTGTTAACCTCAAATTCCCAGAACTTGTCACTTTTGCTACCAAAATTGAGGTCATTGACGCAACAGGAAAATTCATAAAATCTTTAAACGTTCCTGCCAACACGACTATACTTCAATTAAACCGTTCAGAGTTACAAAGCGGTATTTACTACATATTCTGGGTTAACGGCAACAAAAAATATCCTGCGGCTACTTTATTAATACAATAATCTTTTATTGATTTTCGAGGTAAACTATAATTCCAGTGATAAGAGAATAAGCAGCCCGCCAGGATGATTGATTTTGATTTCCTCCACTTAAACAGAAAATTAATCTATAAAATAAAATTATCGTACACTTGATAGCTAATCAATTTGAAAATGAAGTCTGTAAAAATCCTTTTTTTATTATTACTCGCGGTTAAGGTTGCCTTTGCTCAGGAAAAAGCAATTTCTCTTTATCCCAACGGAATACCCAACAGCAAAGTAGCGCCTGCAGATTATAAAGAAAGCGGAACAGGTTGGACCGTTAAGGTAACCCAGCCAATCTTTACGCCGTATTTGCCGGAGCCGGGAAAAGCTAACGGAACTGCCATTATCGTGATTCCCGGAGGTGCATATATTGGTATTGCCGCAGTGCATGAGGGTGCAGACGTTGCAAAGAAGTTCGCAGAAGCGGGCATTACTGCCTTTCTTCTTAAATATCGCCTGCCACATCAAAGTATTATGGAGAATATGTCTGTTGGCCCGATACAGGATGCTCAGCGTGCAATCCAGATGATTCGGGAGCGTGCTGCGGAATGGAAACTGGATGTAAATAAAATAGGAGTGATTGGCTTTTCTGCGGGAGGACATCTTGCTTCTACTTTAGGTACGCACTTCACAAAGGCATATATCAGTAATCCAAAGAATATAAGCCTTCGGCCAGATTTTATGGCACTTATCTATCCCGTAATATCCATGGGTGAATTTACGCATGAGGGATCTAAACAATGTCTTTTGGGTACTAACCCGCCCGCAGATCTGGTAGACGAGTTCTCCAACGAAAAGCAGGTAACAGCCGCTACTCCTCCAACGTTTTTGATACATGCTCAGGATGATAATGCCGTTCCGGTTCAAAACAGCTTGTTAATGTACCAGGAACTATTAAAGAATAATGTTAAATCCGAAATGCATTTATATCCATCCGGAAGCCATGGCTTTGGTTTGAATAATAAAACCACAGCAGATCAATGGTTTGACCGGTGTTTAAACTGGCTGGCTTCGAATGGTTTTTCGGGGAAGAAATAAAAATGGTTGTTGAACTGTTTATTTAGGTGTTAATTCTTAGAGGGGAGGTTAGTGAGAGAAATGTTGTTGTGGGATGATAGGAAATGAGCGATACGAAAAAAAACACCTAACATCACCTTGTTGCTATTGCTGATTTCGGTGGTATATATTAATTCGCTGCTTTCTATTACATCGTACTGGCTTGAAACTGGCGTGCAATTAATCCTCAACCGCAACAAGCCTTAACCGTTACCGCCAATTATTGTAAGCGTTTTATGATTGATAATTTTTTCGATGAAAGGACCTTTTTCAACATCATAACTTTATTTACAATCATAAATCTATCTATTGGGTGCAAGGCTTTGAAAAATCAAAGCCCACCTGGATATATGATCGACCAGGTAAGAAAGGACAACTTTTATAAGTTAAATGGCACATATAACAACCTCCAAGACACGGCTTTTGGACAGATTGTTCATTTGCCATACACAGGAATGAAGGAGGATAATAGAAGTTTACTTAATAGGCTATTTTTATTTTTTCCAGATAAGGGAGCTTACGAAAAAGACATATTTGTAAAAATTGAATTTACTTCAAAAAAGAAAGCAGTTGTAAGCGCTTACCAACATGGACAAATATTCTTCACAAAAAATATTCGTGGCAGATTTAAAAACGGATACTTTTACTTAAGGCCAAAAGTATTCTTAATTCCTTTTTTTCCGGTCCTTTATGCGCACAACTTTGAGAGAACAAGGTTTGGTAAAGTTGGAAATAACCTTATAGTTGACCATACAATCAAAATGTGGGGGTTCGCACTTTTTGCTGGTGGGTCTGACAGCGGAGTTTCTACTTCAATTTATAAGACCGAAAAAAAATAACTGGCGGTGACACTGGGCTTAAGCAACAGCGGATGACGGAAGGTTTGATAGTTCAGTGCAATTTATTAAGCCTCCGCAGTTACATTTTGTCTTATACTTAGAAACATTTGTAAACCTCGCCAGAGGTGATGTCCCCATATTTTTACAGTAGAAATTCAGCTGAAAAGATGGGTGAATAAGAACCTGGTACTGTTCTAGTAAAACTTCTTCACCGCAGACTCTCCTCTGTTGGCCTGTGCCGAGCTTAGGTACTCTGAGGCAGTACGATTTGTAAGATCAATTTTTGTAATTCCTGGTAGTGGGTTCCCTTTTTGGCAACAAGGCAAAAAAACTGATTATACAACTATTTTAACTAAAAAAATGAAAAAAATACTACTACTAACTTTACTAGCATTAAGTTCTACAATTTGTTTTGGTCAAAGCTTTTCAAGGGTATGGATTTCAGATTCTCTGTTTCTTAAACCCGAATCAGCACTTTATGACCCTTCAAAAGAATTTGTTTATATCTCAAATATTAATGGCCAATACCTTGCAAAGGATGGTAATGGATTTATTTCCAGAATCAAAGCAAATGGCAAAGTAGAAACTTTAAAATGGGTAGAAGGACTAAATAGCCCCCAAGGTTTAGGCTTATACAAAAACGTATTGTATGTAGCGGATATTAATAGAGTTGTTCAAATAAACACGGGTACTGCTAAAATTGAAAATATATTTGAGGTAGACAGCGCAAAATTTTTTAATGATATCGCCGCGGATTCAAACGGCGATATATACGTTTCAGATTATTTGGCGAATAAAATTTATAAAATATCAGATGGAAAAATTGAAGTATGGCTTGATCACAGTTTTCTTTCAGGTCCAAATGGGTTGCTATGTACGAAGGATGATGTTTTAGTGCTGAATATGAGCGAGAAAACCGCTTATGCTATAAATAAATTGACTAAGGAATATAAAAAAATCTTTAGTGGTATTGATAATTTAGATGGTATTGTTAGTGATGGTAGCAAGGGGTTTTTTGTGTCTGGAGCCTGGCAAGGACAGATATTTCATGTTGATTCTGATGGTAAGAAAACGTTAGTTATTGATTTAGGAAAAGAAAAAATCATTACAGCAGACATTGAATACATTGTCAAAGAAAATCTATTAGTTGTACCAACCCTATATAAAACAGTGATTGGATATAAAGGTTGGTGAGTTGGAAATATTGCTGTTGGATGTTCTGTGGAATATTTGAAACTCTTTGAGTTATGTGAAATATATACGCTATAATAGTGGCTATATACAAGTTATCGGCAACCTTAAAACCCCGACTAATTTTATAGAATGAATTATTCAACAGGACATTTTAAAAAAGACCGTTAAGTATTAATACTTTTTCTTAATAATCTTATATTCGTTATTAGGTAGAATTTTAAAGTTGTTAGTAGGCAAAGGAGACTGCTAAACAACAGTCATAATTTATATGAATAAAGGTTCTAAGAAGCAGAAGCTTGTCCGTGTAAACAAGCCCTGCCAAGATGGTCGTAAGTGGTTTTGGCGTTCCATGCCTAAAAGAAAGGGTTGCTCAAAGTGACCTGCAAAACCAATTGAAGGGTGGGCAATAAATCTGCCCTTCATTTTCTCTCATAAACACAAATGTACGACCCATAATCAAGGTATTTTAAAGGGGGTTAGCTGACCTTACATAACATGATTTAGGAAAGTATAAGTAGAAGGTTTAAATACATAACATAACCCGTTTAGCAACTAAATCACCACATTAATGGATACTCTAAAGACTATATCCGAATTTCTAATATTTGGAGCAGCCTACTTCATATACAAGACATATCTTGACAAAGACTCCGACAAATTTTCTCCTAAGCTTTTTAAATTATCAATGTATGGCGTTTACGTTGGATTATGCGGATTCTACCAATACTGGGTTATTCAACTTTCTGAGGATATATTTAAAGGAATCGACTCCTTTTTCAATAAATCTACAGGCTCTATTATTGTTGATGTTGTAGGCTCCGTAATATTTGTTTTCGCAACCTATATGTTTACGTGGATTAGTGCAAGAACCGACAAAAACAGCATATATTCCTTTATTGTAATGATTATATCGATACTACTTACAGGTTATTATATCATACAAGATGCTACACCAAAAGAAAAAGTTTTAGGGTGTTTATATGTGGTGTGTATAACTGTGATAATCCACCTATTAAAACTAATCGGCTATTTTAATAAGAAAGAGAAAACAATTAGCTATAACGATGAAACTATTTGACAAAAGGGTTTATAAAATTTTGAAATATTTAAACAATGTAGAATATGGCTCTAAAAGAGATATACTACCTATACTATCAGAAATGTTTCCTATAAATAATATAGGTGACAACATTGAACGTGAAGAGAAAAACAAAATTGTTAGAGACTTCTATAGTAAGCTTATTTCTGACAAACTTATATATGCAGATATTAATGCAATATCTACGCTTGCAATTGGTCGTGCAGGTCAGTACAATTGGCTAAACGACCTAAATCCGATAATGACTTCTATTACGGAACATGGTGAACGTGTTTTAGAGACAGAACGTCAGCGTTTAGAGAATCTTTCCTTTAATGCAACACACGTCCAAAATAATGATAGTATTATAAAAAAGTTTCTGTCTAAATCTGGAGGATGGCATTTAACAGGAAAAATACTATACGATGTAATCATACTAATTTCGGCTATTGCTTCCATAGTGTTCGGGTATTTAGCTTATATTAATAAATGACCTGTTTGATTGACTTTTATAATGTATTAAATAAAGGCTGCTTATAACAGTATGTTTAAATTATGCCCTGTTGACGTGCTTCTCAAAGTTCTCTACTTTCTATTTATATTAGTGTAGCTTTGAGAGTTTAGTAGTGGTTAAGGGCACAATATAAACACTTAAACGTTAGCAGCAAATTTAAATGACCGATTTTAAGCCACCTATCGCGACCAGAACGACTAAAGAATTGTTGAAATTGTGGGAGCAGCTGACAAATGGAACAGTGAGGCTGTTGAGCAGGCGAGAAATGAGTTAAAAGTAAGAACATTTCGGAGGACCGAATAAGACATGCCGGATACCTTTCTAAGAAAGCAGGTAAATATGAAGACTTAAAGCGAGCGAGCGATCCGGGACAACAACAATTGATTCTTTCGTTTGCCATGTTTACATTGTAGCGAATTTTAAAAATGACGACAAAACCATTAATAGACTATTTTGAAAAACTTCTTCCTTTAGATGAAGAAGAAAAGTCTATTGTGGAAGAAGCTTTTAAGGAGCGAAGAGTTAAACGAAGGCACTTTATCCTGCAAAAAGGCGATGTATGCAAGCACCACACGTTCGTAGTTGAAGGCTGTTTCAGGATGTACATGGTGGACGAAAAAGGTAAAGAACATAATCTGCAATTTGCTATCGAGAATTGGTGGATTACGGATATTGGCAGCTTCTATTCAGAAGAGGCGAGTCGACTTTACATAGAAGCCTTGGAGAATTCAACCGTCCTTCAATTAAAAAAGGAGGACCAGCTCAAACTCTTCGATGACAACATAAAATTCAACCGAATCTTCAGGGTCCTTACAGAAAATGCTCTGGTAAGTGCTCATCGGAGAATCCTACAAAATATTAGCTCCACCGCAGAGGAGCGTTATCTCGACTTTTTAAAAAGGTATCCCCACTTTTTTAATCGAATATCTAACGTTCAGATTGCCTCCTACCTGGGTGTAACGCCAGAGTTTCTTAGCACCATCCGGAATAAGATTGTCAAATCTTAATCTATCTTAAGGCTCTTTCTTAAACTACCTTATAGGTGAATGCAGTTTATCACCTCCATCTTTATGGCATTGTTAATCTCTAAAAACATTCAAGATGGAAAAGAAAATAATTGCCGTTGTTGGTGCGACTGGCCTACAAGGAAAAGGAGTAGTAAATGCTCTAATTAAGGAAGGATCTTTCAAAGTTAGAGCCATTACACGAAACCTTAATAAGTACCAAGGCAAGGCGGATGAAGTGGTACAAGGTGATTTGATGGACCTTGAATCATTAACTAATGCCTTCAAAGATGCTCATGGTGTATTTGTGGTAACTAATTTTTGGGAAGGAGCCGATGAATTGGCACAAGGAAATATAGCGATTAAAGCTGCAAAAAATGCTAATGTGAACCACTTCATTTGGTCAACTTTACCAAACGTCGAAAAAATTAGTAGGGGTCGGTTTGATGTTCCGCAATTTACAGGAAAAGCAAAAGTTGATGACTTAGTAAAAAATGCAGGATTTGCACATTATACATTCGTACAGCCGCCTTTTTACTTTCAAAACTTCAAAGGCCACACAGCGCCCCAACAGCAACAAGATGGCTCTATGGGCTGGGCCTTACCCATCGATCCAACTAAGAAGGTGATCCACATGGCAGACATTAGCGACTTGGGGAAAGTGGTTGCAGGAGCGTTTTTGAATCCCGAGAAGGTGGGGAATGGAAGTTATTTACCCCTCGCGGCAGAATTGAATAGTTTCAATGATGTTTTGGAAGCTTTCAAAGCTAACGGAAAAGAATATACTTTTAATCATGTTCCGGCGGAGGTGTTTTCCAGCTTCTTTGAAGGAGCAGAAGCAGTTGCCCAGTTGTTAGCTTATTTTGAATCTTATACTTATATGGGGCCAAATTCAGACGCCCGAATTCAAATGGCTAAACAAATTTCAACAGGCCCGTTTACCCCACTGAATGAGTGGATTAAAGTAAACGCGTTTTAATATGAAAAGATTATTTCGTTTTTGAAAAGGTAGATGGAGACAACGATTTCGCTTTTAACTTATGAAATAACGCAGAGCCGTATATAAGTGTCAGACATCTCTCCAAGGGAGTCCTGCGGACGAAGATGTCAGACACTTTTGCCACTGAAAATTCCGCGATATATGTTTAATAAAATATAGCCAAAAAGAATAAAATTCGCTACAACAAGGTATAAAAGCAATGGCTGGTACAAAGGACTGCGAAGGGAATTTTTTCTGAATTAATATATAGAGTATGGACAAGCTCGATTAATCGTCCTTTAAGAACACATACAGTATAATGATTCGTTTCTTTTTTTGTACTCTGAGGAGCGGAAGCCCTGTAACCACACTTATATGAATATTTTAAAGTTAGCATTTTTACTTGCAGCAATTGTTGCGTCGTCAATGTCGTCCTTTTCCCAGAACCGTTTCAAAGAAATTAAACCAGGCGAAGTATGGCCAGATGATAGGAATGAGCATATTCAGGCTCATGGGGGAGGAATAATAAAGCAAGGTAAGGTTTACTATTGGTTTGGCGAAGATAGGAGGAAAAGCAATACAACGAATACGCGCTATGTTGCATGCTATTCATCAAAGGATTTAGTTAACTGGAAATTTCGTGGCCAGGTTTTTAAAGCTTCTACATTAGAAGGAATTAGGAAGGGGGCATTAATTGTTGAACGCCCCAAAGTGTTTTATAATGAAAAAACGAAAAAGTACGTAATGTATATGCATCTTGATAGTGTAAAGTATCTGTTTGCACGTGTCGGGGTAGCGATATCGGATAAAGTTGATGGAGACTATAAGTTTGTTAAAAGTTTTCGTCCTCTCGGGATGGAGAGCCGGGATATCGGCCAGTTCATAGATGACGATGGAAGCGCCTATTTAATATTTGAGAGCAGGCCATCAAAAGGCTTTTATATTGCAAAATTATCAGACGACTATTTGGATGTGGAAAAGCAGGTGGCCTTTATTAAGTCTCCACTCGAAGGTGGAGCTATAGTTCATTACGGTGATTTATACTATGCTATTGGTTCAGCTTTGACAAGCTGGAATCCAAATCCAAACATGTATGCAACCGCCAAATCGCTTTCTGGCCCCTGGTCCGAATTTAAAAATATAGCCCCACCCGAAACTAAAACTTATAACTCTCAATCCACGATGATGATCAAGGTTACAGGGACAAAGGGAACAACGGTGATTTTTATGGGAGATCAATGGAAACCAAAGACTCAGTGGGACTCCCGGTATTTATGGATGCCCCTTGAGATTGGCGATGGCAACCTGTGGCTACCCAAGCCCCGGCCCTGGATGCTAAATGTGAAAACCGGCCGCTGGAAATATTCTGAAGATAAAAAATAGGAATTATAATTATTAAAGAGAATAAGTTGATGATGCAATCTAAACCGGTTTAGTTTGTTATTATTGTATCTAATTTCAAACACACTTACAAACTCTGATACTACGGTTCTTTTTCTTATTTGAAAGTCTCGCAACATCAGTTAACCAATGATCAAAAATGAACAAGATTTTACTTTTTTCAATTGGGGCAATGCTTTCTTTTTGTTGGAGCACCAAAAGTGCTCTCGCTCAGAAGAATCTTAAAAAGTATGTCATCCAGTCGCCTGATAAAAAAATGCAGGCAACTATCCTTTCGGGTAGCAGTCATCTTGGGTATAAACTTGAATTTGAAGGAAAGCAGGTACTTGCGCCTTCAGATCTCGGACTGACTATTAACGGAGAAGACATCGGATTAGCAACAACAATAGTTGCTGCAAAAAACAATGCACGTTCAGAGAAGATTAACTGGAGCATTGGCGAAAACGCTGTTATCAATAATACCTTTAATGAGCTGGAGCTGGCCTGCAAATCTCCATCCTATAACTACAAGTTACTTATAAGGGTATATGATGGGAGCATTGCATTCCGGTACATAATTCCCGAACAGGCCGCAACAAAGCAGTTTACCATTCAAAAGGAAAACACGAGCTTTAATCTTACGCAGCCCTCTAAAATCTACCAGTATCACCACGAGTCAGTATTCACTCGGGTATCGATAGATTCACTAAGTAGCAGTTGTGATTTTCCCGCCACTCTTGAAAGCGGGAAATACTACGTCAGCATAGGCGAGGCTAATAATACTAATTATACAAAGGCCGAACTAAACAAAGGACAGCAGCAAAATAGTTTATCCGTCACATTTGCCAGGGATCCTTTAGTGAAATTCGACACAAAGTTTGAATCGCCGTGGCGAACTGTAAGTGTAACCAAAAGTGCTGTAGGTTTGCATCAGTTTAGCGAACTCCCTCTCAAGCTTTCGCCGCCTTCAACAACTGATCTAATGAAAATTGTTCCTGGAAAACTAATAAGGGCACAGTTAAACACACAAAGTGGCTTAGATTGTATCGACCTTGCTAAAAAGCTCGATTTTAAATATATCATGTTTGATGCGGGTTGGTACGGGCCAGAACGTTCGCTTAGTTCCGATCCCCGGGTGGTTATTCCCGCCATCGATCTTCCTAAAGTAATTGAGTATGGAAAACAAAATGGCATTGGCGTAATTCTGTATGTGAATTATATTGGATTACAGCACCACCTTGATGAAATACTTCCCCTTTACAAACAATGGGGCATTGCAGGCCTTAAATTCGGCTTTATAGATGGCTTTACCCAAAAGGGATTGACATGGTTAAGTGAAGCCATTCGAAAAGTGAATGATGCTGGATTGCTTCTTAACATTCACGACAATTATAAACCAACAGGATTAAGCAGAACTTACCCTTACCTTTTAACACAGGAAGGTATAAGGGGCGATGAAAACAGTCCTGATGCCTTCCATAATACCACGCTCCCTTTTACACGCTTTCTTGCTGGAGCAGCAGATTTTACCTATTGCTTCCCTAATTCAAAAAACAGCTTTAGTAAAAACATTAAGGTAAGTAAGGCGCAGCAATTGGCATTAACGGTAATTTACTTCAGTCCTCTGCAAGCTATTTTCTGGTATGGACAGCCAAGGGATTATACCAACTTTGAGGAAATAGAATTCTTCAAATATGTGCCTACAGTTTGGGATGAAACCAAATATTTAGCCGGAGAAATTGGTAAAAATATCAGTGTTGCAAGAAGAAAGGGAGATACTTTTTTCATAGGCAATGCTACAGGCTTTACAGATTGGAAGGGAAAGATTAAACTCGATTTTCTTAATAAGGGAACAAACTACAGAGCCACAATTTATGAAGATGGAGAAAATAATAGCATTCTTAAACGTACTGTTTCTGTCGGGCACGGACAAGAATTTCCCCTGGATATTAAGGCAAAAGGTGGACAGGCAATTATAATTGAACCGTTGAAATAGTGTTTATATGAAAAGATTTAAGCTGATTATCTTTTTCGTTTTTCTTTCCCGCATAGTAACCGCTCAGAGTTTTATTCATCCGGGTATCCTTCATTCAAAAGAAGATTTGGAACGAATGAAACAGGCTGTTGCATCTAAAGAAGAACCTATTTATTCTGGATATAAGGTGTTTATAGAAAATCGTGTATCGCAAAGCACCTACAAAATGTTGGGGCCGTTAGCAATGGTAGGCCGCAATCCTACGGTAGGCCAATCCGTTTACGATACTGATGCCAATGCTGCTCATCAGAACGCTGTGATGTGGGCAATAACCGGAGATAAGGCTTTCGCAGAAAAGGCTATAGAAATAATAAATGCCTGGTCGTCTACATTAAAATCGATAACCGGAAGAGATGCAGTTTTGATGGCAGGATTAGGTCCGTTTAAAATGGTTAATGCCGCCGAAATTATTCGTTATACAAACGCAGGATGGAAAGATGCCGATATAAAACAGGCAGAACGGCATTTTAAAGAGGTGGTTTATCCCGTGATTAAAAACTATGCGCCTTTTGCAAACGGTAACTGGGATGCAGCAGCATTGAAAACAGTGATGGCTATCGCGGTTTTTTGTGAGGATAGGCCAGCGTTTGAAGATGCTCTAAAATATTATACCAACGGGCACGGTAACGGACGTTTAGCGCATTATGTTATCAACGAAGAAGGGCAGATTCAGGAGAGCGGCCGTGACCAGTCTCATACACAATTGGGTATTGGTATGCTTGCAGAGTGTGCTGAACTTGCCTGGAATCAGGGGCTGAACCTGTATGGATACGATAATAACCGCCTTCTTAATGGATTTGAGTATGTAGCTAAATTTAACTTGGGAAACGAGGTGCCTTTTACCGAAACCCTTGATCATACAGGGAAGTATCATCACAAAACTATAGCCAGGCAGGATCAGGGGCGACTGCGAGCTGTTTATGAGCAGGTATATAATCATTATGTAAACCGTATGGGGCTGCAGGCTACTTTCACACAGCAGGCGGCCGAGAAGCTGAGGCCGGAAGGGCCGGGTAAACCAGGAGCAGATCATCCAGGTTACGGAACCTTGTTCTTTACGCGTATCAGGGGTGCTAAACCAATGTTTAAAACTAAAGTTGCCGTAGCTCCGGCTGGAATCATAGCTGAAGCTACAGGCAGCGCAGTACAATTGTCATGGATAGAACCAGTTGGTGCAAAAACATACTCGATAAAGCGTGGCGACAAAAAGGGGGGACCCTACATTTTTGTTGCGAAAAGTATCTCAACTTCTAAATATAAAGACCTAAGCGTAAAGCCAGGAAAAACATACTACTACGTCATTTCCGCATTTAGCGCAAAGGGTGAAAGCGAGCAATCGCCGGAAACTGCTATATCTGTTGGCTTGCCGTCTCCATGGAAGCAAATGGATATTGGAAATGTAAATCAACCGGGTAATACTCAGTTTGATGGTAAAGTTTACACGATAAAAGCTTCGGGGAAGGGAATAGATGCACTTGAGGATTCGTTTCATTATCTGGCATTACCACTGAAGGAGAATATAGAGATCACCCTGCGTTTTGTACCGCAATTGAGTTCTCAGTTTTCCTCTTTTGGCATTTCTGTCAGAGAAAGTTCGATCTCTAACTCTGCTCAATTCTCCCTCAGCCTTAATCCCGGAAGTACCGAACAAATTGAGGCTCCGAGTTGGCATGTGCGGTTTTCAGGAAGGGAGAAATCAGGACAAAGTATAAAAACTTTGCATACAATAGGCGGCCTGCCTGAAACTGCGGTCACTCATGGCCGCCTTACTGGGTATTACTGGTTACGTTTAAGAAGAGAAGGCCAACAGTTGAAGGCTTGGGGATCTGCAGACGGGAAGGAGTGGAAGAATGCAGGTACCACACAATTAACGTTCACAAACGGGTGGGTTGGCCTATTTGCAGCCTCCGGTATGCAGAATACAACGGTTGTGAGAATAGATAATGTATTAGTAAAATAGATCGAAAAGGTATTTACAGGGCTATCCAAAAAGCTAGTATATAAAAACTGCGTAAATGAGATCCGGGGAAAATAACTCGGATCTTTTTTATTACCATGAAGTTTTCTTTTTGAAACAATTGATTCTTTCCAAACCCAGCGAGCTATCGGAAGATATGAAGAAGCTTGTCATTTCTTTAGATGCAAAGGGTTTTTTGTAATAGTATTGAAAAAGCGCTTTTGTCCCCAGCTTCCCACCATCCCTGGCATACACCACGGGGAAGCAAACATAAATCTGACAGCAACAGAATAAATAAGTCATTAAGCAGCCCTGCTTTACCGGTTTGTTAAATACATCTATGAAACCGGCTGATGGGTAACATTTAGTCTATACTTAGAAACATTTGTAAACCACGCCAGAGTTGATGTGCCCCTATTTTTACGGTAGAAATTCAGCTGAAAGATGAGTTCCTGGCACTGTTCATGTAAAACTTTTCTGTTTTATAGGGGATGGACAGTATTTCACGGATTACTGCGGAAATACTACACCATATAGCCTTATTCAAAGGCTAATGTTTCAGCTGCAAACTAACGTTGAGAAAACCAACATATAACTAACAACACACATATAGATACATTACATTCATGAACAAAGTAATTCTTTTTTTCACCATTCTGATTTCTGCAAGCTGGGGTGACTTGATAGCCCAAACCGCAAGCCGCAAAAAACAGGTTCCGGCCGATAGAGTAGTCAACGTTAATTTTAACGAAACAGCCGGAAAATTAAATACAATGTTTAAAGAGTGCGTTGGTGCTGGAAGGGCAAACGAAGGTTTGCGGGCCGACTGGCAACAACAGCTTGCGTACGTAAAAAAGGAATGCGGTTTCAAATACATCCGTATGCATGGCCTTCTAACGGATGATATGGCTGTATATAAGGAAGATGGTAAAGGAAACCCTCAGTACAATTACATGTACATTGATCCATTGTTCGATTTTCTGCATAGCATTGGTATGAAACCCTTTGTGGAGCTAGGTTTTATGCCTGGATGGCTGGCCAGTGGCGACAAAACAATTTTCTGGTGGAAGGGAAACGTAACTCCACCAAAAGATTACCACAAATGGGCAGCATTGGTTAAAAATCTTACCCAGCATTTTACAGAACGTTATGGCGAAGAGGAAGTAAAGACCTGGTATTTTGAAGTATGGAACGAACCCAACCTGGAGGGAGCTTTCTGGACAGGTACTCAGCAGGATTATTTTAAGCTGTACGACTATAGCGCTAGAGCGATTAAAAGTGTAAATCCAGCTTACCGTGTAGGAGGCCCTGGTACTGCAGGAGCTGCCTGGGAACCAGAGATGATTGATTATTGCCAGAAAAACAATGTACCTATCGACTTTATTAGTACACATGCATATGGAGTAAAACAAGGATTTCTCGATGAGTTTGGTAATTCCGGTACTGTGCTCAACAAAGATCCCCAAAGTGTAAGTGGGGAGGTGCTGCAGTCCAGGAAGGAGATCAGCGATTCAAAAAAACCGAACCTAGAATTGCATTATACAGAATGGAGTGCATCCTACACACCGGCTGATCCGATCCATGACAGCTATCACGAAGCTGCTTATGTATTGCAAAAATTAAAAGAGGTTGGGAACGCCCCCAATTCGATGTCCTACTGGGTGTTTACCGATATTTTTGAGGAAGCAGGACCCCGATTTGAACCTTTTCACGGAGGTTTTGGAATGCTAAGCACACAAGGCATTAATAAACCAGTATTTTATTCGTATAAGTTTCTTAACAAGTTGGGCGACATCGAGCTAAAGAATAACGATCGGGCTTCCTGGGCATGCAGGGATTCCGCAGGTAATATCCAGGTTTTGGCATGGGATTTCACCAACACCCATCCGGGCGATTCTACTAACAATCAGGTGTACTATATACGTGACCTTCCATCAAAATCAAAAGGCAAGCTTAAAGTAAATCTTAGTAATGTGCCCGATGGAGTTTACGCCCTCGATATTTACAAAGTAGGGTACCGCAGTAATGATGCTTATTCCACCTATCTGTCAATGGGAAAACCTGCGCAACTTTCAAGGCAGCAAGTAGAGCAGATAAAAAATCAGAATAACGGTTCTCCTTTCGCCCAGGAAATTATAACGATCAAGAATGGACAACCTTTCAGCAAAGAGCTGGCTTTACGAGAAAATGATGTTTTCTTTCTTAACCTAACCAGGCTATAGGCCGGGATAGCTGTTGAATAAGAAGGGTTTTGGAAGTGTAACTTGTTGAAATTAATCGTATGCAGGTTTGCGCTTAGTGTCCCCCTCTGGAGGGGGGAAGGGGGGAGGAATATGCGATATGTTATAACTAAGCGCATTAACCACCTCCGCCTATCGGCACCTCCGCCAGCGGAGGACAGTCCTAACCAAATTTGTACTAAAACAAAATATCGATTTTCAAAGGATAGAGCAGAGATGGAAAGGCAACATGCTTATTTCAAAATACTTAATAAAAAGATATTAATCAAACTCTTTTATCAAGAATTAAAAACAATGAACTTAATGATGAGAAAACTACTGGCGTTTTCCCTTTTATATTTTTTCTTTCAATTAACTGCCCATGCCGATATAACATTACCAAAGGTATTTGGCGATAATATGGTTTTGCAGAGAGGTACAAAGATACCCGTTTGGGGAAAGTCAACTCCTGGAGCATTCATTATTGCCCAACTTGGAAATGTGCGTGCAACCGCCAAAGCCGGGGCAGACGGAAAATGGATGGTTCGCTTTGCAGAATTTAAAGCCGGTGGCCCCTATGAGCTAAAAATTACAGAATCCGGAAATCCAAAATCAGAGATCAGGTTAAAGGGAATTCTTGTTGGCGACGTTTGGTTGGCTTCAGGGCAATCTAACATGGACTGGCCGGTGCAACAAGCCATGAATGCCAAAAAGGAAATTGCAGCTGCCAACTACCCTAAAATACGCTTTTTGGTAGTACAGCATGATAAGAAACTAACACCCCAAACCGATATCGCAAGGGGCGAATGGAAAGTATGCGATACTACCAATGTAAGTCAATTCTCGGCAGTAGCTTACTCTTTTGCCCGTAAAATTCACAAAGACAACAATGTTCCGGTAGGTATTATTCAAAGCAGCAGAGGCGGAACACCTGTGGAAGCCTGGACCAGCAGGGAAAAGTTATTATCATCTTCCATCACCAAGGAAAGAGTGCTGGCCAATGATACCCTTTCCCAGGATGATTTTACAAGGGATAGTCTGAATTCAGTTGAATTATGGAAGAACGTATACCAGCCGAAGGATAATGCAGATAAAATTATCCCTGATCCCGCCTACGCAGACAAGGGTTGGCCAACCGTGGAAATGCCGGGTGTATTGAACGCTTTCGGAATCGGACAATATGAGGGAATTCTATGGATGCGTAAGAACATTCTGTTGCCGAAGTCTTTCTCGGGAAAAGATCTAACTTTAAATCTGGGACATCCTGAAATGAATTACTCTCTTTATTTCAATGGGCAGGAAATCTGTAAAACAGTATGGAACAGTAACCCTACTCATAGCTATACTATTCCGGCAAGCTTGCTGAAAGATGGAGAAAACACAATTGCCGTAAGGTTAGCCATGTTATGGGGAGGTGGCGGATTAAATGGCCCTGCAGAAGAGCTTTATCTGACTGATGGCCTATCGAAGGCATCTTTAGCTGGCAAGTGGTCGTTCCAGAAAGGCCTTGAGTTACCCGGCTTTCCGGTGTATAATTATCAATACTATCCTACAGTACTTTATAACTCAATGATTCATCCGCTTATACCTTATGGCATTAAAGGATATATATGGTATCAGGGAGAGGCAAATGACACGGCTGCATACAATTACCGGAAATTATTTCCGATGCTGATAAACGACTGGCGCCAACGCTGGAACCAGGGCAACCTACCGTTTTTATATGTTCAGCTGGCTAACTATAAAAAGAGAAAGGAACTTCCTTCCGAAAGTGAGTGGGCAGAGTTGCGGGAAGCCCAGACTATGACATTGTCACAGCCAAACACGGCAATGGCCTGCATCATAGATATAGGCGAGGCTAATGATATTCATCCCTCTAATAAACACGAGGTTGGGCGCCGCCTGGCTCTAAATGCCAATAAATTGGTGTACAAGAAAAATTGCGTTGCATCCGGCCCCATGTACAAAAGTTTCAGGCGAGACGGGAATCGCATTCGCATTAGTTTTGTAAATACCGGCTCGGGCCTTTCTGCAAGCGATGGCAAAGAAATAAAGGGCTTTTCAATTGCAGGTAATGACAAACAGTTCTGTTGGGCAACGGCCAAAATTGAGGGAAATGAGGTAGTTGTGTATTCAGATAAGGTATCGGAGCCCCAAGCCGTGCGCTATGCCTGGGCCGATAATCCCGAATGTAACCTGGTAAATACAGAAGGCCTACCAGCTATTCCCTTCAGAACTGATCAATGGAAGGGAATTACTCAGAAATAGCCACTGGATTTAAATAAGTGCGTGCCCTAATTAACACAATAATATAGTTTGCTAAATAGAGCAAACAGCCTTTCAGAATTATTATCCTCTAAAAGAAAGGCCAGAAAAAATGAGCTTGATGAGATTTTCATCAGGCTCATTTTTGTTTATGGCTTGTCGGTTTAAATTTTGAAAAAGAGAGGTTGTCCGTGTCCCCAACGATCTTATAACAGAAGAAAAAATGAAGGTTATCTTACTGGTTAGCTAAAATATATCATAAAATCAGCCAATAGGTAACATTTCGTCCATACTTAGAAACATTTGTAAACCTTCTGAGGGGTAATGCTGCCCTATTTTTACCGTAGAATTCAGCTGAAAAGGATGGGTAGATGAGCACCTGGTATTATTGCCGGTAAAACTTTCCGTTTTCATATGATAAATGAATAGTGTTTCATTGATAGCTATGAACACACATATGGCCTTTATACTGAAGGACTAATGTTTCCGCTGTAGTTTGAACGATGAAAGAACCAGTTATATGACCTAAACATGAGGAGAGCAACCGATGCTATTCTCAGTTGTAAAAAATATAAAACACACTCATAAAGAAATAAAAGATGAAAAAGTCGAGTCTAATTAAACGGCTGGCACTATCAGGAATGTATGTGCTTTCCCTTAGTTCCCTTCAAGCACAGGAAAATTACTCTTCCCCAATTCGCGATAGTAATACTGAACCCATGGCCAACGGCAAGTTCGAGCCTACCTGGCAGTCGCTCCAGCAATATCAGGTGCCCGATTGGTTTCGTAACGCCAAGTTTGGTATTTGGGCACATTGGGGGCCGCAATGCCAACCCGAGCAAGGCGATTGGTATGCACGGGGGATGTATGAAGAGGGCTCTAATTATTATAACTGGCACGTTAGCCACTACGGCCATCCTTCAAAGGTGGGTTTTAAAGAGGTTATTCACGATTGGAAGGCTCAAAACTGGGATCCGGACAGATTAGTAAAGTTATACAAACGTACCGGAGCCCAGTATTTCTTTGCCATGGCCAACCATCACGACAACCTTGATTTATGGGACAGCAAATACCAGGAATGGAACTCGGTACGTGTTGGCCCGCAAAAGAATATTGTTGGCGGCTGGGCAGAAGCAGCTAAAAAATACAAACTACCTTTTGGGCTAAGCGTTCACGCTTCGCGTCCATGGTCCTGGTACGAGTTTGCACAGGGAGCAGATAAAAAAGGAGCGTTAGCTGGAGTGCCTTATGATGGCAAGCTTACCAAGGCCGATGGCAAAGGAACCTGGTGGGAGGGCCTTGATCCGGAGCAGCTGTATGCACAGAACCATGCACCGAGTAAAGCCGGAAACTTCTACGCGCAGTGGAATTGGGAGCACGGTGCATCTGTTCCATCGCAGGAATATTGCGAAAAGTTTTACAACCGTACTATTGACCTGATCAACCGGTATAACCCAGACCTGCTATACTTTGACGACACAGCTCTGCCTTTGTACCCCGTAAGTGATGCAGGCTTAAAAATTGCATCGCATTTCTATAACCGAAATGTCGCTATGCATAAAGGCAAGCTGGAAGGTGTGTTATTTGGAAAGGTGCTTAGCGAAGATCAGAAAAAATGTATGGTATGGGATGTGGAAAGAGGGGCTCCGGATCAGATCCAAAGCAAAGCCTGGCAAACCTGTACCTGTATAGGTGACTGGCACTATAACAGGAGCGTCTATGATCAAAACCGTTACAAGTCTGCCAAGGACGTGATCCTTATGCTGGTAGATATTGTTAGTAAAAATGGAAACTTGCTGTTGAATATTCCGGTGCGTGGAGACGGCACTATTGATGATAAAGAAGAGAAAATATTGGAAGGGATCGCCGCCTGGATGGATGTAAACAAAGAAAGCATCTTCGACACCCGTCCTTGGAAACTATACGGTGAAGGGCCTGCCGCCGATGTGGCGAACCCCGTTAATGCTCAGGGATTTAATGAAGGAAAAGTAAAACTCACAGCAAAAGACATTCGCTACAATCAGAAAGAAAATGTGCTGTATGCTACCACATTAGGTCTTCCCTCTGAGGATATATACCTGAAATCGCTCGGTAAAACAAAGGGAAATGGTTTGGTGAAGAGCATAAAGATGTTAGGCAGTAAGGAAAAGATTTCCTGGAAGCAAGGCCCGGATGCGCTGGTGATCCAAAAGCCAAAATCTATTCCAAATAATATAGCGGCAGTATTTAAAATAACACAATAATCGCTTGAGTGTGGTTGCCTTTTCTCTCCCTGTTGAAGAGAAAAGGCAACATAAGGCAGTTTGTGTTTTGTAATTAATTGAAATAAAGTGCTATAACGGATAAGGCGCTTAGTGTCCCCCTCTGTCCAAAGGACTCCTCTGGAGGATGGGGTAGGGGGAGGAATATGCGATATGTTATGACTAAGCGCATTAACCACCTTCCCTAAAT
>CBIHNR010000071.1:0-25212 GCA_966211215.1 uncultured Pedobacter sp. | reverse complement strand
TCCTTATCCGTCAGCTGAAGCAGACGGCAATAGATACCCTTCATAGTGCTTTAATACCCACTCAAAATCAACAAATTACAACGATGTCATTATATTATAACGAGGGAGAGATCCTAAAGCGATTGGATAAAGCGCTTTAAGATTATTTGGATGTTAATTTATTTTTTTAGGTCCAAATGCTTCTTCGAGGTGCTCCTAAGGTCGGACAAAGCGGGCTACAACCATCCTTCGTTGAGCCAACCTTGGCACAACGGATTTTCGATAAGCTTTCTATCGGTAATAATCTTCCTCATCAGAAAATCGCTTTCGCCATTTCCGTACAACGTTAAATCAAATTGCCGGTATTCATATAGTTTGCCAATTCCCGATTCAGAGGGAATGAAACATCTTAGATACTACTTATTGCCAGAGTAAAAACCTGATTACTTCTTTTGTTTTCTTGTCAATTACTAAAGTCCCGTCTTTCCCGCTAGCATTTCCCGTTAAGCCGGATTGCTGTATAGGTTCTCCAGCTTTTTTATCTTTATTCGCTTCCCTATCTTCATCTTCAAATCTTTTCTCACGTTCAAAACCCCTGTAATGGTAAACTAGGATTGAAAGCAAGTCGCTTGTCTCTTCTATGCCTTTTGTGGAAATATAGAAGTTAGTTGCATCGTTCAAGAAGCGGCTTAAAATAGGCTTATAATAGGGTTTGATACTTACTGGATAGTTTGCTGTATCTAATAAGGGCACAAACGCTTTTTTAGCTTTTATGTAATCTATTACTGGATCTAGCCTTGATTGTGCACTCGTAGGGGAAACGAGGAGCATAAAGCTCAGTGCAATAAAAAGTTCCTTCATTGTTTGCTTTCGGTAATTGAATTAGATTATAGCTTCAGGAAATAAATATAAAGACTATTTCATCCCTACGCCCGGGCAGGGGAAATACAGCTTATTTTATTAGCAGTCAAGATCAATTCCTGCACTCAGCTTTCATAAATCTAAAACGCCCTTTATCAAAATTTATGGGTGCGCCAGGTTTAAAATAAGCCCGGCCTGCTAAAGTTTCAATTTCGCCAATTCCAAGAATAAGGCTATCCTTCTTCACCAAAAATGCGAGGGGGTTTACATATATCCTTTCCTTATAGGTTCCAACGGTATACGTGTAGTCTGCAAACAATGTATCTCCTTTGAACCTGCCTTTAAAGGTTCCACCGTTTTCGGGCTTGTTTCCATATCGGATCAGAAGATTTCCTTCAACTTTTGCCTTATCTGGAGAGCTTTTAAAATCCAGGTAGGCAGTATCCCTGGCGTAGGCAGCAATGTAACATTGCTTTTCAGCCTTTGCCAGAATATCTTCCTTTTTGCTAGACTTACTATTCCTTTTTCCATCACAGCCAACAATGGACAACAATATTATCGACAGGTAAAAGAGATCTGAAATTTTCATGATTATATCGGTTAACTTTAATTTTAAAAATACTTATAGTAGTAGAACAAACCTATACATTTTCGTGGCTTGAAATATAATTGCCAGAGCTGTATTTGTTACCGATGCCAAAATTTTTCGGTTTCCATAAGTTAAAACGCCCTTTCAAAAAAAGCACGCATAAAATTGGTAGCTCCATAACAAACTAAGCCAATAGCCAACAGAGCTAATAAATAAGCGCCATAAGGCCCATGCTGGATAAAGTTAAAGGCAGTACCGGTATCGCCCGCTTCTGATGGGTTATGATGAGAGGCTGCCCTAAAAAACAGAAAAGCGATAATCAACCAAACAATGCCACGCGATATATAGCCAACTTTTCCCGCTCGTAGTAAGTACCCCGATACTCTTTCATCTAAGGACTGGAGATCTATGTGCTTACGGTGTTTTTCTTTGAGTCCATACCAAACCTGATACAGGCCAATTCCTACCAAAACCAAGGCTACTATCGTTAATAACCATTCCCCACCCGGACTGTCAATCAATTTTTGTGAAAGGCTTGAATAAGAATTTCCTCCGTCATCTGATTTGTTTTTAAAAAATGCCTTTGCGGCTAAAAAGGAAATGGATAAATAGGCTGCACCGCTAAAAAAATAGCTAAACCTTTTACCCATACCACGTGCATCTTTTCCTTTATGTGATGTATCCAGTGTGCTTTGCAGGAAACGCCAAATGCTATAACAAAGTAATCCAACAGAAATTAAGAGCAGTACAATTCTGCCAAAGGGTTGGGCAAGTAAATTTTGTATGATGCCTGTTTTATCACTGTCTTTTGCCGAGTGCCCATCAATATGAAATGCAGACATAAATGCAAATAAACCGATAAGGCAATAAACAATTCCTTTCGCGAAGAGGCCAATTTTAGCAGCAATTTTAATAAATGCTGAGTTTGCAGATAGTCCCAATTGTACTTTGCTTTTTGTTATAGTACAACTCGTATTAATCTGGCTTGTTTTGATAATGCTATAGCTTGTTTGGGCCTCAAGCTGTAGCCGTTTAACCTACTTCGCTTGCTAAAAATTCACCAATGACACACGCTACTTATCCGACCAAACGCCAAGTTCATTTCCCGCAGGGTCGATAAAATGAAATCTTCGTCCGCCGGGAAATGAAAAAATATCTTTTGATATTTTTCCTTTCGACTCGATAATCCTATCCTTTGCTGCTTCGAGGTTTTCATGGTAAAGAATAACCAATGCTCCATTTATAATTTCATAGCCAGACTTTTCAAATCCTCCCTCAAGCCCGGATTCAGAAAAAGCTAAATAGTCGGGGCCATATTCAGTAAAGTTCCAATCAAAAGCCTTTGTATAAAATTCCTTTATTTCTTCAAGGTTCCTTGCTTTAAACTCTACATAATTTATGTGATTGTTTTTCATATTGATTTTAAAAATTGAATTGTATTAATTTTATTAGCTTCCCAAACAGGCAAGAAGGTTTTTTGACCCAAATGGCTTCCTTTTGAATATTCTCATCTTGAAACCATTTTCAATTATATGAATCTTTAAGTATATAAGTATCTTGTTTTAAGAATATTGCTTAACTTGCACTTAAACCCCGTATCTATGAACCGTTTCCAGTCTATAATTTCATCCAACTTTTTTATCAAAGCAATTATTGGCTTATTCGCTGTTTGTATTTTATTATTAATTGCAAAAGAAGGTTTTCTATTCGGGCAGTGGTTGCGATAGTACTTTATCAGCCAGCAGGCGTATTAAAGCCCTTGGAATCTGCGTTTGTATATGGTGGGATGCCGAAATAAATTCGGCAAGACAACGCCGGTTAGATATGGAGCCTTTTCATAAATGAGCATAGTGCCTCACGGTACTTTCTTGAGATTCAGATGCAAGAATTGCTTGATTTTTTTTGATTGAAGGGCTGTTACCTATTAATGAGGCAATGTATCGGTTTGCAGCTTTCCTGGCATCTTCGGCTATTAAATCTTTTATAAGTTTCAGCGAATTCCTGGAGGAACATAACCCCATAATAGTTATCTGTCCACTCGCCACGTGATTCCCACTAATGTTTACACTTAAAAGTTTATGGCCAGCTGTCTTGAACAAACCGGAATTAAAAGAACAGGAGACTTTTGCTTTATAGCTTATGTTCTTATAAAATGGCATCCAAAGTGGCCCTGTTTGAATGTCTTTTATTTTTAGAACGCAAAGAGGCCCGTCTCCTTCAGAGCGACATACCGTATCTCTGCCATATAATACAGTTATTGGAAAGCTTGCTACTTTCCTGAAAGCTGTTTCATCAGACACTGAGAACGTGTCTATCGAAAAGGTTTGACTGGTCCACTTGGGTTTAAATTGAGGATGTGCATTCGTCTTGAAGTAGTTGAAATCATGCCCGATCACCTCTCTTAGAAATAAGCCGATTGCTATAGCTAGAAATAGCTTTGAAAATTTACTGAGTTTCATCGATTGCTTAAGGTTTAGTTTAAATATATGAGATCTGCTTTCGTAAGGAGATAAATATATACATTATTACCCTTATCGTTTAAACACTCTGTTTTTTTCACAGCAATCGCTTTTAACTTAAGAAATAACGCAGAGCCATATATAAGTGTCAGACATCTCTCCAAGGGAGTCGTGCGGACGAAGATGTCAGACACTTTTGCCTCTCCTATTGTCCTTTCACTGAAATTCTCCTTACGTTTTTTTTTTAAAGCGAATTCCCTGTTTTTTTTTCAACTTGAGTAACATTCATTTCAACATGAGTGTTACCTCATTCGCCCTTTTAATAATAGTTTTGTCTCTGTGTTTGTGGATAGCTGCAAATGCCATTCGGAAATTTTTCCAAAGAGGATTATCTTCAGTGATTCAAAACTGATTATTTAATTAGAAGCCAATTCACATTACAAGCTAAATGAATAAATATTTTCTGCTGGTTTTCATACTCACTAGCAATGCCTTAGTTGCGAACGCACAATCACCTAAGCCGGAAGACACAGAATATTATTCTCCGGTACCCAAAGTGATTACGCCTGGAGAAAATCCCGGAGGTCCGCCTTCAGATGCAATAGTTCTGTTCAATGGAAAAGATATGGCAGAATGGTGCAGCGATAGGGATACCTTGTCATCTAAAAAATGGAAAATCGAAAAAGATTATATGGCCGTGGATAAATCGGTTGGCGATCTCAGGACCAAAAGGAGATTTACAAATTTCCAGCTGCATATTGAATACCGTATTCCAATGGACATTGAGGGAACGGGGCAAGGCAGAGGAAATAGCGGAATCTTTTTAGCCGCTCTTCCCTGGGGAGCAGGTGGTTACGAGCTGCAAGTTCTTGATAGTTACAATAATTCCACTTATGTAAACGGGCAGTCTGGAAGTATATATAAACAAGCTGCTCCCTTAGTAAATGCCTGCCGGAAACCTGGCGAATGGCAATGTTACGATGTTGTTTGGCTTGCCCCTCGCTTCAATGAAGATGGTACGCTAAAATCAGCAGCAAGAATTACAGTTTTCCACAACGGAGTGCTTATTCAAAATAATGTTGCCCTGCGTGGTGACACTCCCTGGGTTGGAGCACCCTCATATCGTAAACATGGTGCCGCCCCTTTAAAACTGCAGGCTCATAATGATCCTAGTAAACCTTTAAACTATCGTAATATCTGGTTGCGGGAAGTACCTGCGGATTTATAGAGTATTATTTTCTTTTCATATTCCTGTCCGTAGAGTTAAGCGCCAGCGTCTCTACGGATTGTTCAATGGAAAGGAGTCTCCAGACTCCCTGGAATATCAATTATTGCCTCGCCCGAATAACTATAGAGCAATCTTTTTAACATTTTATACGTTAATCTCTAAGAAAGTCGATAAGCGTCAACTTAATTAAACCTGTTTTGTAAATAATGGCGATTGATCAAAATGAGAAACTGTTTTCTGATCTCCACCTGGAAGATCTTTTTGCAAACACCAGCGATCTGATCCATTTTGCAAATTCTGAAGAAAAAATCACCAATGTTAATCCAGCCTGGCTGGCCGCTTTAGATTATACCTTTGATGAAGTTGTTGGTACCAGCATCTATAAATATATAGAAGAAAAAGATCGGCTAATTTATGATAATTGCAAGGAAGAATCTTTTTCAAATGCCGGCCTTAATACCGTTCAGATAACTCTTAAAAGAAAAGACGGAAGGCCAGTAATAGTAGAAGGGAGTTTAAAGGCATATTTCTCTGGTAACAAGCGTCTATACACCAGAGGTTTATTCCAGAACAAAACCAGGATTCCTCAACACTACGATGAACGCTTCTTCAGGCTTAATAATTTCATAGAGAATGCTCCCGACGCGGTCGTTGTAATCAATCAAATTCAAAGCGTAATAGAATGGAACTTAAAAGCTGAAAAGATATTTGGTTATACCAAGTCTGAAGCGCTAAGTAAACGCCTATCCGAATTAATTATACCTTATCAGTATCGGGAAGCTCATGAGAGGGGGCTACAGCACTTTTTAAATACGGGGGAAGGCCCAGTGCTGAATAAAACCATTGAAGTTCGTTCAATTGATAAATACCAACGACAATTCCCCATAAGCCTGAGTATATCAAATGTTAAGCTGGATAATGAATGGTTTTTTATAGCTTTTATTGAAGATATTTCTGAAGCAAAAAACCAACAAGAAGAACAAATCAGGCAACAAATAGAACTTAATAAGGTAAAATATGAAGATCAAAAAATTAAAGACTTCTTAAACATCGCCAGCCACGAGCTTAAAACACCGCTGACAAGCATAAAGGCTTTAACCCAACTAGCTTTAAGAGGAATTGGCAAACATCCAATTGAACAAAGCAAAGATTATCTGGTTAAGATCGATCAATCGTCCAATAAGATTAAAAAACTAATTCTGGATTTATTAGATATATCAAAATTGCATGCCGGAAAACTGATCGTTGAATTAAAACCAGTAAATTACTCAAGCTTTTTAAGCAAGGTAATAGATACTTGCGGCATCATATTCACCTCTCACCGCATCGATATTACCAACTTGCAAGAAATAGAAATTGCTATTGATTCTGACAGAATTGAACAGGTGATTACCAATTTAATAAGTAATGCGGTTAAATACTCTCCAGATTCAGGCCTTGTTGAGGTGAGTACAAAGAAAACAAATGAGATGCTGATAACCGCTGTAAAGGATTATGGGCTTGGTATTGATATTGGAAATCAACATAAAGTTTTCGAAAAGTTCTTCCAGATTGATGAATTGCAAAAAACAGATAAATCAGGATTCGGAATGGGATTATACATTTGTTCTGAAATTATAAAACAGCACCGCGGCTCCATCTGGGTAGAAAGCAATGAAGGAAAAGGAGCTACTTTCTATTTCGCATTGCCTTTAAAGGGATATTAACCTGCCCCCTAAATAAAGCACTTTTAGTGTTGAAATATTGATCCCAACAGAATCACGAAAAAGCGCATCTACCTGCGCTTTTCTTGTTTAAAATATGCTTGTTCTGAGCGTTTTAATCACAGTTGCGATACAGTCCGCATTTTAAACAACTAGGTGATAAATTTCTCCGCAGTGTCTCTTCTGTCGAACTGCATCGACCGCAAGTAAATACCGCCTATAGCTGCTTTCCCTGATCGTCCAGCTTTAGCAGAGTAGGTACATAAATATAATTTTGCTGACTGTTCACGGTGTTTGCAACAACAATAGCTCCGCCTAGCTTTAATTCCCGTACAATTACCGGCCAGCTGTCAAAGCAGCATCCCCAGGTTCCGTTGGGCCCAATAATGGTTCCATCAATTCCGGCCGTCCATTTTGCCGAGCCTTCACTGCTCAGGCCTACAGTTTTTGCCCTGAAACCATTGCCCCACTCTTCCAAAAGAGCGAAAATCGAACCACTCGCAGAAACAGCCATAGCCTTAACGGAACTGCTTAATAATTTCCGGTCGGTAAACTCTCCTGTAGAAGAAAAGAAGAAAACTGCACGCACGTTCGAATTATTAACCACGTAGCCGCCATTGTTCAACTTCGCAATCCGTGTACTAAAGAAGTTATCCGAGTTTACAGACCATTCTACGGTGTTCTTCCAGATCAAATCTCCATTATTGCTGTATTTAGCTATAATTACGGAATCACAATATGAGCAGCCGGGTACCGTTCCCTGCTTTTTTTTAACCCCAGCCATTACCACGCCGTTATTTTCTACAACAAGGTTAACGCCTGTGCTTATTTTAATATCGTTATTAAACACCCGCTCCCAGCTTAGATTTCCATCGATATCAGTTTTCACCAATACATTTACCTCTCGCTGGTTATAGCCCTCGGTAATAAGCCTTGTACCCAACAGGAAATAACCATTATCCTGCGATTTCGAAATGCAAACATAGTTATTCAGAACACCTACCGCCTTCGAGGAAATTACTGTACCATCTTTATCCGTCTTAATGATCTCATTATTAAGAGTATTGCCCGATGTTGTTCCTGTTAATATCAGGCCGCCATTGTTTGAAAGGCAAAAAGCACTGAATTTAGTAGTAGTGGGATAAGTTTTTGTGCTCTTTATATTCAGCTTGCGGCCAATTCTGCTGATGTAATAATTATAGACATAAGGGAACACCGTAGCATCATTTTTAACACCTAAAAGAACGAATTCATTCTCGTCCTCCTGTATATCAATGGCACTGTTGTTTATTTTACCAGGGGAAACCAAATTTTTCTGGCCAACAGCTACCTGTATTTCAACTTTAGCCGTATCAAAAGCAAGGCCTTTTTCAGAAGTGATAAGCGTGACAGTGAATTTCCCATCGTCCGAATATTTGTGGCGGGGATCTTTCAATTCCGAAGTAGCTCCGTCGCCGAAGTCCCATTTGTAAGTAATAGTTGCCGAAGAATCCGAGCAATTTTTAAAATAAACAGTACTATCTATAAGAACCGTTGTGGATTGCGTCAAAGCTGGATAATACTTCTGCATAGCAAAAGTTTTAAAACAACTCGATGGTGTATCAACAGTAACCTGTACATCTTCGATTTTCTTGCAACTGTACCAAAGAGCTGCCAAGGCTATAAAAATAGTCCCTACAAGTATTTTATGAGAATTCATTGCGATTAAAGGTTTACTTTCTCAAACAAGAAATAATTACGAAAGCTAGTGTTCACTGCTATACAGATCAACTGGTTCCCATCCCTGAAAATTCTAAATGGATTAAATGTTGTGCTGTAGTTTTTTGAGACGGTTAAAGAAGGGTAATTAATAACATCAATCTTCTTTTGCGACTTATTGGCTGCATAAATTAGCGTACCTTCTTTGTTGAATTCAAAATCCGAGTACATATTGCTATAAACAGACGCCAGACTCCTTTCATAAATCATACCTTTTGTATAGATAGTTCCAGAGCTTCCGGTAATAATTCTACTGCCATCGGGGAAGCATTTTACCAGGCTGGGATCCAGAGGATAATCTCCATGGTAGCGATCCTCCAGATGCGTAAGAAGAGTTCCGTCCGAATTAAACTTATAATAATTTAAATCTACAGGGATAAGGTTTGTAGTTATATCAAGCAGCTCCGTATTCGATCCTTCAAGATAAACTAACCTGGTATTGTTGTTATCACCAGTCCTGCTGATTACCTTTTTCGTTCTCCTATCATAAACTTTAAGGCTATTATCATAAAAGCCACCATAACTTCTGTCCGACGAGGAAACGAATAATTTTTCATTAATACTCAGAACTGAAGTTACAGCCTCTCCCCCTATATACACTTTATCTTTGGTGGAAAGACTTTCTGCATCAAGGATATAAACCCATCCATCGCCCGTTGGCACCAATAGTTCATTTTTAATACCATTATCAAAGTTACCTAAGGCACAATAGCCGATTCTGGTATTCAGGCTTGTTTTAACAATTTCCACACCTGTGTTATAATCAAAGAGGGAAATAGCTCCTGAACTGAAATTATACAGATAAGCGAAATCCTTCTCTGTATTAATCAGCACTTCATTAAAATTGAAGATCTTGTAAGTTCCCGGCCGGTTATAGGCCACTTGATTAGAAGTTACTGTAGTACTATCCGCATAAATTCTCACTGTATACCGTACCTCTGGTGAGAAAGGCATTGATCTATCTGTAAAAGTGAGGGAGTCAGGATTATCGAGTACTTTCAGCTCTTCTGAAGAATACACAAAGTTGCCATTTTTCAATACCTCAAAGGTTCTGAAAACTTTATAGGACTTAAAACCTTTTCCAGTGTATTTGGGCCAACTAAGCTGAATGGTCGAATCATTAAAAACTTTATCAAGCTTTAAAACGATTCCATTTATTGTTTTTTTAGGATTAATAACGACAATTTCGTTCTCTTTTTCACTACACGAGGCTAGTAAAAGAAAAAAACTTAAGGTAAAAAGGATATATTTCATTTGTGTGATAAGAGAATTCAAATTTAGTTTTTTTCTGTAGCCTGGCAACCTTAGCAAATTGTTTTATAAGAGAATGTGTTTACAAGAACTTAGATATTTCAAAGAAAAGTTGGTGCAGTACCTTTTTCTTAAAAACGCAGCCTTAGCCGCAGGAACCGCCCCCTCTTACACGAGATAGCTTACCGGACTTGTCCATAAAGTTCAGCGAAACGCTCTACAGATTCATTAATGAAAACGAGTTTCTAACCCTGATCAAGGTAAACAAAACCAATACTTTACCGCCTGAATTGAAATTATCCGGATACCTGATTAATGCTGTATCGAAGAGATACTAGTCCGGTTTCATACGTTTTACTTTCCAGGAGAGTTAGCTGAGTACGGGAATCCTGTTCCTGGAAAAGTCGCTTTCCATTTCCAAGCAATATAGGATGCACAGACATCCAAAGCTCATCAACCAAGCCTTCCTTCATCAGAGAATGAGTAAGTGAGGCACCTCCATACAGCCATATATCTTTGCCGGGTTGTTCTTTTATTCTTCGTGCTTCCCCGATACTATCTTCTGATATAAGAACAGCCCCTTTCTTTACAGATTTCAATGTATTCGAAAATACATATTCCGTTACAGCCGGCATTCCTGGTATCAGTTCTCCGTTATTACTTTCAGCGTATTGCTGCGCTAGCTCATAACTTTTACGGCCAATGAAAATGGCGTCAATCCTTTTAAAGAACTCGTTTAAACCATAATCCTGGTCGGTGAAGCACCAGTCGTATTCGCCTTTCGGGCCTTCAATGTACCCATCTAATGTTATTGCTAAGCCTAATATTAATTTTCGCATTATGTATAATTTTTCTGCAATTTGGGAACTTGCGGCTTTTCCTGATTGTACAAAACGGACATCAATATAAAATATGCCGGGCATCCGCCACCTCGCCCGGAGTGTGGCCGGAGAAGGTTCTGTAGTCACGATTAAAATGAGCCTGATCGTAATATCCACTCTGATAGGCAATTTCAGTAAGGGAGAATGCCGGGTAACTTTTCAAATAGGATAATGACCGCAGGAACCGGCTCATGCGCAGGTATTCTTTGGGAGATAAGCCTATGCATTGCTGAAATTTTCGAGAAAGGTGCCTTTGGCTAATACCCAGATTTTGCGAAAGCTTGCTAACATTTATTAAACCAGATGAATCTTGCACCTCTTTCAGGCAATGCTCAATTTGTAAATCGCGTTTATTGTTGGCAAGTTGTTGCAGTAAGTACTCCTGCACGATTTCCACCCTAAAATCATTACTCAACGCGCTGGCGAGTTTGTCTTCTATCTCTTCTGCCAAATGCATCCAAACATCAGATAAGCCTGCCGTGGTATTACTCAAAGCATTCATCGGCATACGGAAAAATTGATAGGCCATACCGGGCTGAAAACAAACAGCAAGGCAACCAGAACCTTTGCGCATCTGAACGTCCATAGGCTGACTCATGCGAAAGCTAACAATGCTGCGTTTGTGCAACTCATTGCCAATAATAGCAACAGGCGTACTGGTATAGTTTATAAACAGCTCCACACAAGCGTCGGGCAATACACGAATATGATTGCTGTCTGCGTCTTCGTCGCAATCCATAGTGCATATCACCTTAATATAGGGCTGTAAAGCAGGGATGATATGGTATAGTTGCAGGCGCATAATTAAAGATAGGCTATACCTGCGGCTTGTGCAAGATGCTCCATTTATCACAGTTGATTTTGAATGCATGTCAGCCCCTTGACCTGTGTCCTCACAGGCCAAGGGGCATCACAGTTGCTATCCTGTCCCATAAACAGCTTGGAGAAAATAAAAAGAGCTCTGGTGTACCAAAGCTCTTTCAAGGTTTTTTATAAATAGATGTACTTATTTCTATCCCATAATTGTGCCAACCTGTTTTCTAAGGCATATGTGCCAATGTGCAATATTTTAAATACCGGATTTTAGTACAAAAGTGTAGTAAGCTGACAATTAATGTAGCAACAGCATACAATTTTGCCTGGCAAAACTGATTTTCCGCAGCTTTTAAAGGCGCATTTTTCTGTAGCACTGAAATTGTACTTTTTTTGTTCAAATTTCTCAATATACACACCATCTGGAAAACTGGCAGCGAGTTCGTCCTGTTCGTAGAATTCAGCAAAGTGCTATTACGATTTTCGTTTACCGCAGTGTCCCTTATCCAGGCTCATGCTGCAGCCCAGGAGACGCTGCGGAGAAAAACGGGCACTTAACAATAGCCCCAATCATCCTCGTAACAAAAAACTATTCTTTATTCAACCCTTTCCAAAACTGTTCTCTCTGCTTAATAATATGCACAGCCTCTACTACGCGTTCTATATTGTCGAAAAAAGCCAGAAACTCGGCTCGCTGCAAGCTGCCCATTTCTACAAAATCGCCGGTTAGGGTTACTTTGAGCCATTGCTTTAACAAGTCACGGCTCTCAGAGATATTGTGCTGTATAAAAAAATTCTCAATTACTTTTAAAGGTTCATTAACTTCCTCTACCGTTAAATGCCTTGGAAAATTATGGATTACTGATGATGAATACATAGGCTATAAATTTCTCTAATTGAACGCGGTGCCCAACTCATTTAAGGTGTATTTTATCGATGCCTGGCTATTTTTTACGCACAAAATTCCTTTATCTTTGAAACATGGACACCTCAACAAAACCTTCCCATATTGGACGAAAGATCAGCCGCATCCGTGAATTACGCGGAATGAAACAAGATTATCTTGCAGCCGAGCTTGGAGTGAGCCAGCAAACTATTTCCAGAATGGAAGCCAGTGAAAATGTGGAAGATGAGGTATTAGAAAAGGTGGCGAAAGTGTTGGGAGTATCTTCTCAAACGATAAAGAACTTCGATGAAGAAAAGGCTATTAATATCTTCTCAAATACTTACCATGATAATTCATCCATTTGGGGAACTTATTATTTCAATCCCCTCGAAAAATTGATGGAAGCATTGGATGAAAATAAAAAGCTTTATGAACGTTTGCTTCAAAGTGAACGTGAAAAGATTGAAATTTTGAAGCAGAGTATTGACAGATAAGAAAACTCATCCAAACTCACACAAATTTTACCCTTTTCTCGCCCCGTCAAATAAAAAACCCAGCAGAAACGTACTTCTACTGGGTTTTATGTAGTCCCGGCGGATTTTCGAACCCTATTTTTGTCTGGAGGAAGGTGTAAAACTGCTCATATCGAGTCATTGCGACGCACTCGAATTTGCCCGGTCTTTTACCCTTATACTTTGACTCGAATAATTAGTCCTCTATAAATAACTTACACCAAACAAGGGTTAATCTTATTCAGATAAGTCAATTTCTTCCACCACTCCAAGATTGTTCAGTTGCTTGCCGGAGGTTTTGCGAATAACATCAAGGTCAAGCGGCGTACTTTCAAAAGTTATGAGAGTCAGGTTAACTTGCAATTTTTGATGCTTATTCTTGCCGAGGCGCAACAATTGAGAGGCTGGATGACGAAAGGGACAGGCGCGAACTTAACCTGCGAATTTTGTTGCTTTTTCCATTCGAATTCTTTAATCCAACAAAGTTGCCTTTGATAAAAATTATGATGATAAATTAATTGAAGTTGAGGGTGAAATTGCTGAAATTACAACGTCTTTTGGATGTTCAGAGATTTCAATAAAGGGCGGAAATTCTGCCTTTGATGAAATAAAGTGCTCCAATTGCCCTGAAGGTAAGGATAGGTGGGATGATGAGGTAGCTACTTTGAGGGTTGGACAGATTGTGAAAATTAAAGGTTACTATAGCGGTTTTTCATCTGAATCTTACTATATGTCTATGTATAAATGTCACGTAATAAATTAGGCTATGGCATCCTGTTATATCTGTGGCTCTTCGGGAGCAAATTATAGGAGGGAAGTATATACCGGACAATCAAAGAGAATCAACTATGGTCGAAGAATAACTTTCGGTCATAGTTCTCATTATGGCATGCGTTCAGTATGCAGTTCCTGCGTTAAAGGAGTTGATTGGTGGCGGAACTTTCGTGTAATTTTTTGGCAACTGGTAGTAATTGCTTTTCTAATTTATGTACGCTTAAAGGGATGAGAACTTATTACGACATTTTGGGTATTCCCAATAATGCATCAACAGAGGAAATCAAGAAAGCATACCGCAAGCTCTCCATTAAATTTCACCCTGACAAAAATGAAGGAGATGAGTATTTCTCTCAAATGTTTAGGCAAGTCAATGATGCCTATACTTTGCTCTCTGATGATGCTAAGAGGAAGAATTACGACCAACACCTGAAAGAGCAAGAGTGGTCTGAAATAGCAAAGCAACGCCTTTTTCAAAAGGAACGAGAACTAAACCGCCGAGAATCTGAATTAAATCGTCCTCGCTCTCAAAGTAAGTTTGCGACCGAAAATATAAATAATCCTCCTGTCAAAGCCTCCCATAGTGGCACATTCCAGTTGAAGATATACCATATCAAATATTTTCTTTGGGTTGTTATCGCATATCTATGTTATTCTATTGGAAGTAGTGGCGCAGATAAAAATGTGAGTTCTGAAAAAGCACATACTCAACAAACCTCAAGTCGAAAAAAACACCGCAAAAAGAAACGGAAATCGAATCATGCAACATCAAGGGCTATCGATACCATTGCTCAGGTAAAAACGATTGATACGATAGCTCAATCTATTGCACCACTTGAGCCTTCAAATTCGTTCTCAAGTGATACAGTTTTACAGCAATAATTGTGGGAAATTTTACCTATAATTTTACCCATGCCGGAAAAACAGACAAAAAAGTGGCTTTAGGCATGAAAGAAGCTGGTTTTTATATAGCCCTATTAGGGCTACCTATATTCTTAAAGCGCAGAAACATTTAATTTTTTACCTTTAAAAACAAAAGATCAATTTTATGGCTAACACAATTCCTCAAAATCGACAAGAACTATTTCATAAGTGGCATAAAAGGATTAGGGAGACGCAGTTTGGCCACTATGAGGAAGCGAAGATTTTAGATAAAAATCATAAGTATCTTGGATGCGCGGCGTTTGTATCTGCAGCTATAGTTGGCAGCGTGTTATTTATAACTTTAAACAAAGAAGGTTCAGCAGAACTTAAAGTAGCACTTGGGTTGGTCAGCATAGCTTCATCTGTACTTTCTTCATTTCAAACTTTTTTCAAGTATTCAGAAAATGCTGAAAAAAACAGGGCAATAGCAGCCAAAGCGGGAGGCATTAGGAGAGAAATTGAGCAGAGAACATCTGATGGTAAATTGAATGATCTTACAAGCGAGAGTATAGATAAATTGAGAGAGGCTATTGATAAAATTGCGGAAGGTGCACCAAGTATATCAAGCAGAGCAAGAGAACGAGCTTTAAAGCAACTCGATTGATTCAATACTGTTCGAAAGATATGTTGAAAGCTTTAAACATATCTTTAAGGCTTTGTAAATTTAGTGGCCAATTTTCTTTTAGGAATGTTTGATGATAATGTATATAATATGAGACCAATAATGATATCGGTTGTTCGAAAATAGCCCCGTTTTTTTTGGAAATAGCCCTCGCTAATTCTTTCTTTCGTTTTTGCATAAAACGTTCTATTTCTTCAAGACTTATTTTCTGCTGTAGTTGCAAGCCTAACAAACGATCTGTTAAATCAAAATTCACGCTATTGTCAAATGTTGGTTTAAGTTGTTTATAAAGGGTTGTAAGTTCTCTAAGAAAGACACTAATCTCTCTTTTCTCATCTGACATCAAATTAAAGATGCGACAGAAATAATCATCTGTAGCTTCCATTAAAGCCATTGACTTAGCTAAATCCCTCAATATATCTGCGTCATTTCTATATGGACCTTTATAAGTACTGTCATGACTCACCTCCGCAAAAGCATGCTGTAGAAGCGTCCTGATTTGAATTTCACAGCTCAAGAAATCAACTCCCAATTCATCTGTGTAATTACTTTCAGGGAACACTACGATATGAAGAGATTGATAATCAAATATTTTGGGTTGATCTTCAATTTGTTGTCTTAATTCCTTAGTTATCTTAGCCTTCCAACCCTTAAATCCAATGATAAGGTCTGCAGCAGTTGCTATATCATCAGATTTTAATACAACAACTCTGGTTCCAACTTTATCTTCAATTTCAATGAAAGGATTTTCATACAAATTTTGCCTATAGAATGCCTTAAACAAAAACGACTTACAGTCTTTGACTCTGTTATTTGGTAAAATTTTGACGAAGTTTCCGGTGTTTAACTCTTGCAAAACTTCCTTTGTCAAAGTTTCATCTACAAAATTACCCCACCTCTGCAATGCTGGCTTAATCCTCTCATAATCCTCAATCAATTGTAATTCCTTATCATTCATCGGAATAAGGTTTCCCTTTTATTTTTATGATCGTATAACCTGAATCTTCAAAGTTCAAGTCTTCCAAATCCTCTTGAGTTAGAAACTGAACATTATTATCAAAACCTTCGTTTGGTCCATTTATGTTGATATTATTAGGGAAATCGACCTTGCGCTTCAATAATTTATTCTTCAATAAAGCAGTATCCTTAACGATACTCGGAGGAAGTTCATGTGCTATATCTCCCAAATATTTATCTATTAAACCAGAAGTAGGGAAATAAGTTCTTGCAAACTCTGAAGGAGTAATAGTTGCTTCCTGATTACTTATAAATTCGCTTTTTAATACAAGCAAATTTGATTTAACTTGAAAATCATCAAAAGAATCGATAATAAACCCTTCTGTTTTGTCATAAAATCTTTGCGATTGGATTTTAGCATTATTCCCAATGGTAAAGCCTAAAAAATCTTTGTAGAAATATTCAGCAGGATGACTTTCAGCACGGAACTGATCATCAAAAAGCCAACATTCAAATCTATCACTTGGATTTTCACCACTCGGGTCTAAGCGTTCACAAAGAATTCCAATCTTATATAATTTCTGAGAAGGGCTCAAAAAAACACTCTTTAATAACGATATTTGGGACTGACCATCCACTCTTTGTAGTGCTTGATGTGGTTCAGCCTTAATTATAATATATATGCTCTTTTCCTCATCTAAAGCATCAAGGAGAATAATATAACCTCCAGGTATATTAGTTCGCTTTTGAGAGTCTGCCAATATATCTGCTATATCCTTTGAACTTTGAATAAAATCAGGATCTGATTTAGACTTCAAATCTTGACAATAGTAAAAAAAAGAATCTTGCTGGCTGTTTTCAATTTCAAGCTCAAAAGCTTTTGAGTTTTTACCTGCGGCATCAATTAATCTTGTTTTGATAACACCAAGAACCTCTTCGTTTAGTTCAATAAGTGAATCTTCATAAGTGACAGTTGCATGATCTTGAAGCTCGGATTTAGCTTCAATCGCGTGCATAATCATACGAGAAACGACAAGGTCATTAAAATTTATATCCATCTATTAAAATAACTTAATTCCACTAATATGGCATGTAAAATACTGAAAAGTTTAAATTTTACATTTTAAATTAAAAGTTACGAGTGATTTTCATAGGAACTTTTGAACTTGTGAGTTAAATTAAGGCAATTCGGCACATTTAAACTCACTCAAACGCACACAAATTTTACCCTTTTCTCGCCCCATCAAACAAAAAACCCAGCAGAAACATCATTCTACTGGGTTTTACGTAGCCCCGGCGGGAATCGAATCAATAAAAACATAAGCCCCTTTCGCCGAACCCCAAGATATATTTTTAAGCCTTAACCTACACTTTACATGGTAGAAACTATTGGTGTTTTCTTCTCCCTTCCCCCATAAACAAAAAATGCCATGCAGATCCTCACCCGCATGGCTAACCTAAACCTTATCACAATTTGTGAAGCTCAAATATAAAATATTAAGGCCCAAAAAACAAATTTATTTAACACTCCCAAATAAAACCTGCATGAGCAAAAGCTCACAAACGGCGATGAAAGTAGCAAGCAGGTTCTTTGTGTCCTTTTAAAAACAAGTTAAACTTTCACAAAAAACAGCATAAAACAAAAAAACCGGCTAGACACAGCCGGTTTTAACACATTCAACAATCAAAATCGGCCGGGCATAATAGTATATCCTATTATATAATGACTTCCTTTACTAAGAATAAAAACCAACTGTAAACCAGATCATTGCTATTGGCAAGTTCAAAAAATTTAAGCCAACAGGCGCAAGTGAAGGTTATAAAGTAAATCCGCTATGATTTGATTCATGTTTCGTTCTTCCGACAGGCATAGGTTTTTATTTTAAATAGGAATTAGGACTAAAATTTCGTTGGCCCCTGTCCTTCCTCTCGCTCAATCAGGTAGCACTGGGAGACAAGAGGAGAAGGGAATCAAACTAAATCCAATATCCCCCCTACAACTCAAACAAAACATCAATCTCCGGATCCAATTCCCTTAACACACCATCCTTCTTTAAAAACCGCACTAAGCCATCCTCAAACAATAAGGTATCCGTTTTCTGTGTCTTCGAAAAGCGAATATCAAGCGTATAAAATACCAGGGCATTTACCCCCGACATATCCAAAACACGGGTCAGGTTAGCAAGCTGTTTGAGCGTATCCTGTTTTTCCTTCTCCAGCATAATCATCTTCTCTACCAGGTCCATTTCCGGATTAAAAAAGCGTTGCTCACTCTCTACGTAATCCCTTGCAATAAACAAAGCAAGCTCTTCCAACTCCTCTTCCCTGGGGTTTCTCCAGAAAGCTTTTGTAAATTTTTCAGCTTCGGCACCACTCATAAATACCTGCTGGCTTTCGCCAAACTCATCATTAAAATCTTCCATCTTGATAAGGGTTAAACTAAATTTAAATATAAAGGCTGGCTCGGTAAATTCCACTAAAAATCCTCGCCAAATTCTTTCGGCTCGATATACATCAAACTATCCTCAAGTTATTACCAAGCACCAGAAAAACTCATTCCAGCCCCCCCCACTTCCCGAATAATGTAGCCAATTTGCCGAAGCATTCCGAAGAAATCTCTTCCAGAAGCTCAGAGTGGCAACTACGCTCAAATTTATCATTACCCTTTCTGCGCCCTAGAACAAAGCCAGGGTTTTCAGGGGGGGCTTTATTGTTATAATCTAATTCAATTTAAAAATTCAGAACATCAGACTCCTTGTAATAATGCTTTCCACCCCTTTTGCACGATTTGAGTTCTCCGCTTTTGGTATAGTTATATAAGGACCTGGGGGTTACACCAAGCATAATGCAAACCTTATTGCTATCGAGCCACTTGTCTCCTGGTATAGGAATTAATGACGGTTGTAATTGCCGCTGATGCTCCAGCATAAGTACCAAAGTTCCTTGAATTTCAGATAAAACAGCTACGGCGCGAAATGCCGCTTTGACAAGTTTAAGTATCAGTTTCATGAGAATGAGATTTTTATTCAATAAATACAGAAGATTTAATGCTTTGATTACGCAATAGGTTCAACAGCTTTTTTCCGCGGGCTGCAAAGGCTGAAAATCATGTCCACAATTTGATTTAAAGTATTAATTACTTCATTCCGCCCCTGCGAGGTATCCAGGCTTAAGCCGCCGATGGGATGGCCGCTTACTTTAGCACAACTGGCCAGATAACACACCGCCGAACTCAAAATAGCAGACACCACTCTGAAATTAACTTTAGAGTCTTTAAAAAATTGGTCGGCGGAATCAAAAAAATGACTGGATCGGATCTCCATTACATTCTTGACACTGTTCAATAGCCGGTTTTTCTGATCCATCTGCCAGCGGGCAATTGCCTGCAGCTCCTCATCATGAAAATACATGAGAAATTGCAAATGAAGCATTTCCAGGAAAGCTTCTTTCAATACCTTCTCATTCTCTTCCACACTGGCTAATTTTGCATCCACGCCTCTAAGGGGCATCCAAAAATTCTTTTCAAGCAAGTAGGTTTCAATACAATGGTCAACATTGCCGAAGTAGCGGTATAAAAGGGACTTGCTAACATCGGCTTCCCGGGCAATTGCATTTACGCCAAGCTTTTCGTAGCCATGATTTTTAATAACCGCACCTACAGCATCAACAAGTTTGCGTTCGGTGCACAGGCGGTTTCTGGTTATTTCTGATGAATTGTACATATTAATTTCAGGTTTAAAGTAGAGTTGTACCCATCAAATGCATTTTTTAATTAGAATAAAATTACGTGCAATAATTACTCAAAACGGTAACATGGCACACTTTATGTTAAATCTGCATTAAAAAATTTACCACCAGGCTATATATTATTAACATAAATAATAAAAACCCCGTTCAAAACATCAGAAATAAGGTTTATTAGAGAATTTTCCGACAACCAAAAATTTTAATCCAAACAATTTTTTCAAAGACATTTTTCCGCGACGCAGAAAAAACCGGAAATCACATAAGGCCTTTATTAAAACAATAGCCTCTGCCAGGGAAATTTCTTTACACTTTTTAACATTTAAGCTTTAAAACTTGTAATCGGTAGTAAGTGCCTGCCTTCCTTTCATCCGCCTCCTAATTGCTTATACTCTGCTTCGTCTCCGATTCGAGCTTTGTAGCTGCGGCCTGGCTGAATACACCAAATGATGTACGGCAATTTATTGACTATTGCTCGAGCGTGAGCCATACAATAGTCGAACCCGGGCCAATAAAAGCTTGGAATGCCTGGCAAAGCTTGCCGAACCAGAGTGCCACCAGACTGCGCGAAAAGTGGAAAGAGTTAGCCAGGTTTTCTTTTTCATGGCCGGAAAACATTCGGAAAAAAGCGGCAAACCTCGGCAAAATCCAGAAACAACAACCTGATAATTAGAATATTACAAAAAGCACCCCTATGTTTACAAGCAGAAAGAGGCAAATACCGGTATTCAAAGAAGCTTCTACAGTAAAAATTTTAAAACCTTTAAAAATTTAAAAAAATGGCAGAAATTACAAATGGCGCAAATGGCGCCTTCTCAGGAAAAGTAGGAAGTGTAATAGGCAGTAAATGGAAAGATATCAATTATATCCGTGGTATTTCCAAACGTAGCTCCAAAGCCCCCAGTGAAGCCCAGCTCATTCAGCAAGCCAAATTCGGGCTTATTGTAAACTTCTTAAGTCCCATAAGAGCGCTACTGGACAACGGCTTCAAAGATACCGGCCGGGCTTCGGGATATCACCTGGCAGTGAACCACAATCTGGCTAATGCTGTAGCCGGGACCTACCCTGAGTTTGCAATAGATTTTACACAAATAGCAATCAGCAAAGGCTCCTTAATTTCTTATGGAGAACAAGCTTCCATTTCTGAAGGTTTGCTAACTTTTACATGGCCGGAAGTTCCAGAAAATGCAATCAATTCTTTTGCATCAGACAAAGCTTCGATACTTGTATACAATGCAAGCAAAAACATCCACATGGCAAGTTCCGGGGTAGAACGTTCGGCTCTTAGTGCAGAAATGGCTATTCCTCCTGCTTTTGCGGGCGATACGCTACAAGCCTACATTTTCTTCACCTCTCTGAAAGGAAAAACCTCCAATAGCACTTACGTAGGGAGCTTCGTAGCGCTTTAAACTTCTGCGGCTGCCTGATTTTCCGGCAGCCGCTACTTATCAATGCATTTCGTTTTACACCTAACAAAACATTTTATGGACAACAACACCCTTCCCAATAAAAAAGCACCAAGCTGCAGCCAATTGGCTACGCGCATGAAATTCGCTATTGGAAGCCGATTTCTTAGCCCCCTTCGCCCTCTTTTAAATGAAGTAAATAAAAAACGCAAAACGGGCCAGACTGGCTATCTCAGGGCAATGAGTAATTTTCTTCTTACTTCCATTTCGGGCGAATACCCTGTTCTGGAGATCAATTACAGCCTCATAAAACTCTCATGCGGAAACTTATGCGGTGTTAGAAATCCTATCGCCTCTATCAATCAGCAGGAAATTAAGATTGCATGGAGCAACTGGGAATCGCATCCTTACAATTTCCCGGATGATGAAGCCATTGTGGTGCTGTACAGCTTGCAGAAACAAGGTTATTTGTTGTACAGGGATGCTGCCTCCAGAATTCAGGGAGAAGCTAAAATCAGTATTCCTCTGGAGTTTAGAAATGATCAGCTCCACGTTTATCTGATTCTGTACAATAAACAAAAGAAATGGGCATCAGATACAAAATATCTCGGACTGATACAACTATAGCTTAGGTTGTGCCCAGTTCTGTTAACCTGAGTTCTGTTATTGTTTTTTATTAATCACAAATAAGCATTGGAGCTTGGAATAAGTAGAAACGATTGTTCGGAGGCGTGCCTTGACGCAGTGCCTGGGTAAAATTTCCTTATCAGCTGGCCTTGTGAATTGGAAAGGAGCATTGGCGGGTTTTCTGAAGGAGGGGAATGAGCGCAAGTGAAAAGCCGGCGCAGCACCGTGCGGCTGATAAGGAAATTTGTTAGTAGACAGTGTGAAAAAGGCACCTCGGCAAGGAACTAGATTTTTGTTTCTTTTCATCGATGGAAAAGAAAGAGAAAGAAAGTGTATTGCACTGCCTTAATTATTAAGAAGATACTTTGATTAGAACATGAAAGCATTTCTTAAGTTAATGGCTATACCATGAGAAGAGAGGTGATAAAAAGGCGAGTTTTATACCCTCTCTGCCTTCGGCATCTATTGAGATATTAATTTTTTTTTTAACTGTCTCTCCAAAGGAGTCCTTTGGACAATGAGGTCCTCTTGGTCGGTTCTCCCAAGGAGTCCTTCGGACCAAAGGGCGAGAAAGTGTAACAGAACTCAGGTTGTTAATTCATTCTTTTTTAAATCTTTTTTAATCCTAAAAACCAATGACATTACCAATTATCAAAAAGGAGTATTCTATACTCAGCGCAGCACTTTTGCTATTTCTATCTTTTCCGGAAATTAGCAGGCATATCGATATTAGCTCGGCTCCTATAGATCCGGGTATTTTAAGTGCAGTACTTATATCGGTGCTGGCTTTTCTAAGCTTTAAGTCGCTTACCTGGCTGCTTATAAAATCTGTATGGCCGGTTTTGGCGGCATATTCAGAAAGCAGCTTCGAGAGCAATTTTCTTTCGCTTACTCCCCTGCATAAGGTGCTGATTTATCTTTCATTCTACCTGTTATTACTATATGGCTTTGTGTTAACCATGACAGCGATTATTTAACACCCATCATCGGATATGAAAACAATTGCCATGCTGATACTATCAGCCAATTTAGCAAACGGATTCCTTAATTATCGGCCGAGAGATTCCCCGGGGAACCCTGTGCGGGATAAAGTCGCCTCTGTATATACAGCCGAAATTGGAATAAAAGAAAGTGGATTTAATAGTGGGCCACGGATAAAAGAATACCTGCATTATGCAGGCCTCCCTCCCGGAAATCCCTGGTGTGCTGCATTTGTTTGCTGGGCGATGGGACAGGCAGGAATAAACAACCCAAAAACCGGATATTGCCCTTATCTTTTTAGTCCCGCCCAGGTAATATGGCAGCGCAACAGCAACTTGGGAGGCAGGCCGATACACCTCCCACAAAAGGGCGATGTTTTCGGGATCTATTTTCCGGAAAAGAAGCGGATTGCCCATGTGGGCTTTATTCACAACTGGGGCAACAAATACGTAATTACCGTTGAAGGGAATACCAACCTTGCCAGCGGCAGGGAAGGCGACGGGGTTTACCGCAAGCGGCGGCTAATCAGTTCCATCTATAAGGTTTCTGACTTTATAGGAACGCCAGCTCATTAGATACCGCTTTTGGGGCCGTAGCACAAACTACGGCCTTTTTTATTTAGGCATTATCAAATATGAAACTTTGTATTCGAATGATCTTAAGCAAAACGCATAATAAAGCGCTTAAAGTTCTCTCCTATCGTCGAGATGACATAAATTCCAGGGGTATTAACAGAGGGAAGAAGTGCCCTTCGAAGCACCTACATTCCAAATAAATTCGTCATCGTGAGGCATCGAGGAGTAGGCTTGAGCTTTGGTATGCCGTAAGGCCCCCCTGATGCGGAGGTAGAATTTACACGCTATATAATAGCATACTACTTTCAATCGGGAGATTCCTCCCTTACGTCGGAATGAACGTGCTGGGGGGAAATCCGGATTCTAATGATTGCTATAACCATGTCGCTTTTAATGTTTAGAAAAAAATAACTTCTCTCGACAACGCGGGTTAGCCTGTATATATCGCTACAATATCATTCCTATATTTTTCTTTTTCAAAGGGTCCCTCGAACCTATTAGGGTCAAATTCCCACCCCGCTCTCACACCAGATACCTGTTGACAAAATCAGCAGAGTATACCTTAATCATATCCCTCACCCGGCGAAATTCCTCCATAATTTCCTCTTCCGTTCCCGCTGTCTCACTTGGATCGGGAAAGCCACACTGAAATCGCTCTGCGCGAGCAGAAAAATTCGGAAAATGCTCTTGCGTGTTATCACAAACACTAATAATATAATCGAAGGGAATAGATAGGTATTCACTTACATTATTTGCAGTCTGTCCGGAAATATCAATGTGGTCTTCAGCCATCACTTGAACAGCTTTAGGGTTTACACCATGGGATTCTACTCCTGCACTATAAACCTTCGCCCGGTCACCTGCAAAATGCCGCAAGTAGCCTTCTGCTATCTGAGTCCGGCAGCTATTGTCATCACATAGAACCAATATACACTTCACTTCCAATGCAGCTTCCATAATATTCTAACAGAAATCACAGCTCAATGTTGTCGTCTCTCTCTTTATTGCCTTAACAGAACAGTAATACCTTGAAATAATACAGTACTTCTGCTGATGGCACATCTGAACCAGTCCGGAGTTCGCGATGCGCTAGGTTCAATGTCCCGGCCAGCCTATATTCCGTAAAGTCAAATATCCGGTAGGAATAGTCGGGTTACTTGCAATGTTTTTTTTCTTTATTAAGATATCACCTTCTATAAGATAATACTAAGAAAGTTTTCTACAGGGATATACACGCCTAAATGCAATTTACTGGATCGAAGATCCGTATAATCCGGGATTTCGAGATGCGCTGAAGGATTCACATCTCGAATAGGCGGTCAACTCAATATCTGCAACATCACAAAATCACTCATACTTAAAATTGGGAGTAAAATACTGCTTCAAATAAAGCGTATCCGAATACTTCGCCGACGCATCCTGTAGAACAACCACTGCATCTATCAGCCATCTATTTCCATCTGCTTTTGATCCTTTAACGTAGCCTCCAACAGGCTTTAACGGAGCGAGGAAACAAGTTGGACAGGCATTAACATAAGTAACTGCACCATCCCTTATTTGCTTATCTGTTATGAGGAATCGGGTTTGGTTTAACAATGACGGAGCATAGAGTTTGGTAGTGATAGGGGCCACCTGAAAAAACAGCTATAAAAACCCTTTTATTGCCGGAACTTAATTGGCCG
>CBIHNR010000070.1:0-25284 GCA_966211215.1 uncultured Pedobacter sp. | reverse complement strand
CTTTCTGAATAAGCGATGCAAAAATGCAACAATTACGGATGAAATGCAAATAAGAAAGGCATCGCTGGTCGGCGATGCCTTTCTTTATGAGTTTTGTATGATTATTTTCTTCTTCCGAATAATCTTAAAAGAAAAAGGAATAAGTTAATGAAATCGAGATAAAGGGTTAAAGCTCCTAAAATAGACATTTTGTTAAGGTCGGCACCTTCGTAAGCGGCACCCTCTCCGATGCGTTTTAGTTTTTGGACATCATAAGCAGTTAAGCCAACAAAAATAGCGACGCCAGCAAAGCTGATGATGTATCCCAACTGTTCGCTGTTCATAAACCAGTTCACAACCGATGCAATGATTAGGCCAATCAATAACATGAATAGGATTGATCCGAATTTAGTTAAGTCTTGGTTGGTTGTGTAGCCCGCAATTGCCATAACTCCGAATAACAAAGATGCGGTAATAAAACAGCCGAAAACTGATGAGGCGGTATAAATAAGCAGGATAAAGCTTAAGCTAACTCCTGTTATGGCTGCATAAGTAACAAACAGCCCAATTAATGCCGGATAAGATAGTTTATGAAATCCATAGGACATTAACAGGACAAAGCCAAGTGGAGCAAACATTGCAACTTTTCCTAAAATTGTAGTTTGTCCGGCATCAAAGTCTACAAGCAAGCTTAAAAGGGAAGGTGTACTCGCAAACCAATATGCTAATCCTGCAGAAATGCCTAAGGCTACAAACATCCATAGAAATACAGATGCCATGAATTTTTTAGAACTTACAGCGTCATCGAGCTGAATTACGTTCTCGTACTGATAATTTGAATTTTCCAAGTTTCTAAAAGTTTAGATGAACGCTGGAAGGTAGGAAAAAATCTTTTTACGTCAAACGTTTGGTAAGCTGCTCTTCTACTTTCTTGAAAAATTGGATAGGTTTTAAGTTGCGCCATGCCATTTCATCAAGGCTGCCGCCGAAATTGATGTAATAATCGATATTATTCCGTTTAAACTCATCAACTACGTGTTCGCGGAAATTTACTCCTGCAATCCAGCCGTCTTCAACATCCTGAAACCATTCTTCGTAATATGAATCATCAGAAGAATGAAAATTAAGTACGTTTTCGCCAATAAGAATAAATTTATTAATGCCCTCATGTATCATCAGTTCCAGGATTTCGCGCTTTAAAAGCATGATGTCATTATAAAGGGTGTCGTTCCATTCCCCAATGAATTCAATAATGGCGTACTGGCGGTCGTAATCGGCATACAAGATCTTCATATAGAGAGTCTGCGACCCAAAATAATCCCATTGCGGATGGATATAGTAATTATAGATCATCTTGTCAAACTCGAATTCGCTGTATTCAGTCTGATAAAATGGAGAACGTTCGTCTTCAGCTGCTACATAATCATCGCGCCAGCGATAGTATGGTTCAATTTCGTGCATCATCCCCTCCTTTCTCTTTCATAAAGAGTATATTTTTAAAGTCCTTCTTTATAAGCCTCCACTGCAGCACGTACATTCCCATGTTTATCCAGCAGTTTTTGCGCCGTTTGTTTATCTACGCCAGTTGCTTCAATCACCATATTTACAGCACGATTTATCAGTTTATTATTAGTCAACTGCATATCGAACATTTTGTTCCCTTTAACCCTGCCAAGCTGAATCATCACAGTTGTGCTAATCATATTAAGGACGAGCTTTTGCGCTGTGCCCGATTTCATCCGAGTTGAGCCAGTTACGAATTCGGGGCCAACAACTACTTCAACCGGGATTTTGGCTTCAGCAGCAATAGGGCTCCCCTGGTTGCAAACAATGCAGCCTGTAACAAGGCCTGCTTCGTTGGCTTTCTGTAAACCGCCAATTACATATGGTGTGGTTCCTGAAGCTGCAATGCCCACTAATACATCTTTGTTTGATATGTTATATGCTTGTAAATCTTTCCAGGCTTGTTCGCGGTCGTCTTCCGCAAATTCCACCGCTTTGCGGATTGCACCATCACCGCCGGCAATTATCCCAATTACCCAATCAAATGGAACGCCATAAGTAGGGGGGCATTCAGACGCGTCCACAATCCCCAATCTGCCACTAGTGCCAGCGCCGATATAGAATAATCTTCCCCCGGCTTTCATTTTATCTGTTATTGCAAGAACTAGCTTTTCAATTTGGGGAATAGCTTTTTCAATGGCAAAAGGAACAGTCTTATCTTCATTGTTAATTCCGCGAAGTACGCTTTCTACCGGCATTTTTTCGAGGCCGGTATACAATGAGTCCTGTTCAGTCGTTCTTTCCATATAACAAAGGTCTGAAATAAAGGCGAAATATGAGGTAAAATGGGAGGTGGAATCAGGAAAAAGCTTTGGAAACTTTAGTAAGAGATTTTAAGTAAAAGCCAATCAGCAAGACAGCCTAAAATGTGAAATCGCTCTGCGAAGTGTGGAAAACTCAAAAACTTATCCACAAGTGCTTAAAAAGCGCTTTTTTATGACAATTTGAGACTCCGTTGCGCAGGAGTATGTAGTAATTTTAGCCTATAATTTACATGCAACCGTCTACTAAAAAAAATCTGATTATAGCAGCCTGTTACGCCGGAACAATGGTTTTGGGTATGATTGTGGGCCCGAAGTTTCAAAAGGAGAATGCCAACACCAAGCCCGGCAGTTTTAATCCCTTTTTGAGAGAGGAAAAAACGGAGAAGGTTGAACGCGTTTTAAATATAATCGAGGAGAATTATGTAGACCCGGTGCAGATTGATTCCATGCAAGATATGGCCATCAATCAGATTCTAAAAAAACTTGACCCTCATTCGTCTTATTTACCGCCGGTAGAAGCAAAGCGGTTCTCAGAAGGTCTGGACGGAAATTATAGCGGCATAGGTGTAGAATATCAGCTATTAAATGATACCGTATTTGTGACTTCGCTTAACAATAGCGGCCCGGCAGCCAAAGCCGGCTTAAAAGCAGGCGACCAGATTTTGCAAGTCGATAATAAAAGTATTGCGGGGCGCGGAATTACAACCAAACGAATTATCAGCCTGATTAAAGGCCCCCGCGGCACTGAAGTAAAGTTGCATATTAGCCGCAATGGTGAATTAAAAGACATTATTGTAAAACGAGATAAAATTACGATCAGTAGTATCGACGCTGCATTCCCGTTGTCTGATAATATAGCCTATATAAAGATAAGCAAGTTTGGAGCCCGTACCAATGATGATTTTGCTGCGGAGTTTCAACGATTGCAGAAAAAGGGAATTAATAGCCTGATTTTGGATTTGAGGGGGAATGGCGGAGGCTATTTGAATGCAGCCACTGCATTGGCGGATCAGTTTTTAGCCGACAAAAAACTTATTGTTTATACGGAAGGAAAGCACGAACCTCGTACAGATTACCTGGCTACCGAAGAGGGTTTGTTCGAAAAAGGTAAACTCATTGTGCTAATTGACGAAAACTCGGCTTCAGCCAGCGAAATATTAGCCGGAGCTATACAAGACCTGGATCGTGGATTAATTATAGGGCGCCGGTCTTTTGGCAAAGGGCTGGTGCAGGAACAATTTAATTTCGGAGATGGCTCGGCTCTTAACCTAACCGTTGCCCGTTATTTTACACCTTCGGGAAGGTCAATACAAAAACCATATAAAGAAGGGAAAGACAAATATTTTCAGGAAGTTGCCGAGAGGTATAAAAACGGAGAGGTTAAAGGAAAGCTGATCAGCGCCCTTATTAATAAAGGCAAGACCTTTAAAACTTCGGGGGGCCGGATGATTTATGGTGGTGGAGGTATAACTCCTGATATATTTATTCCAATAGATTCTACGGTGTACAATGAATTTTATTATTCAATGAATGCTAAAGGAATATTAACCGAATTCGTGTTTAAGAGTATTGCAGGGATATTACATCCAACAGCTTTAAATCAATTTATCTCTGAGTTTAGCCTTTCTGATATTCAGTATAGTAAACTTATATCTTTGGCTGCTGCCCGCGGGTTGAAGTTTAAAGATAAAGAAGCGGATAATGCCAAGCCGGCTATAAATACCCAGGTTAAAGCAATTGCAGCCCGTTATTATTATGGTGATGAAGGGTTTTACCTGGCAAAAAACGTCGAGGATAAGGTGATTGCAAGAGCTCTTGAAGCGATTAAGAAGTAATATATTCAATAAAAAAGGTAAAAAACACCTGACAGGTTTCAAAAACCTGTCAGGTGTTTTTTACCTTTTTTATTTCTGCCTGAAAAATATTTGAACCGGAACTCCGCTGAAGTCAAAATGTTCCCTCAGTTTATTCTCTAAAAAGCGTTTGTAAGGCTCTTTAATATACTGCGGAAGGTTACAGAAGAATGCAAACATTGGAGATGAGCCATTAATTTGGGTAATGTATTTGATTTTAATGTGCTTCCCTTTTGTTGCCGGGGGCGGATAGTTTTCAATAATAGGCAACAGCACTTCGTTTAACTTAGACGTAGGAATTTTCTTAAGCTTATTTTCATAAACCTTAGAAGCAGATTCAATGGCTTTGAAGATACGCTGTTTTTCGATTACCGATGTAAATACGATCGGCACATCAGAGAATGGCGCAATTTTTTCGCGTATCATATCCTCAAACACCTTGGTTGTTTTATGGTTCTTCTCAATTAAATCCCATTTGTTGATTAAGATAACCACGCCTTTTTTGTTCTTTTCAGCAAGGTGGAAGATGTTGATGTCCTGAGATTCCAAGCCCTCAACTGCATCAATCATCAATACAACCACATCTGCTTCCTCAAGTGCTTTGATAGTTCGCATCACCGAGTAGAACTCAATATTCTCTTTAACCTTGGTTTTCTTACGAAGCCCGGCAGTATCAATCAGCATAAATTCATGCCCAAATTGGTTGTAATGAATATGGATCGAGTCGCGGGTAGTGCCAGCTATTGGAGTAACGATATTGCGCTCTTTGCCAATTAATGCATTTATTAAGGAGGATTTGCCCACATTTGGACGGCCAACAATTGTATACTTAGGTAACGAATTTTCTTCTTCCGGTGCTTCTTCAAAATGTTTTACAACTTCATCGAGAAGATCTCCGGTTCCAGAGCCTGTCATGGACGAAACTCCATAGATGTCTCCAAGCCCGAAACTGTAGAAAATTGGAAGATCGCCAATCAGCATATTGTTATCCAGCTTGTTGGCCACTACGAACACTGGCTTTTTGCTGCGGCGAAGGATATCTGCAATGCTGTCATCCAAGTCGGTGGGGCCGGTTGTAACATCCACCATAAATAAAATCACGGTAGCTTCTTCTATGGCAATTAACACCTGCTCGCGTATAGCCGCTTCGAATACATCTTCAGAATGGGCAACATAACCGCCTGTGTCAATTACTGTAAAAGGATGCCCCGTCCATTCAGCCACGCCATAGTGGCGGTCGCGGGTAACGCCGCTAAAGTCGTCAACAATTGCTTTACGGGTTTCGGTTAAGCGGTTATATAAAGTGGACTTTCCAACGTTTGGGCGCCCTACTATTGCTACTATGTTACTCATTTATGTATTGGAATAAAGATATAAGATACAAGAGTCAAGACTAAGATGCCCTCCTGTATACATATACTTATGTGAAAATTAAAACAAAAAGCAAAGGTAATCTTTATGAGCCTTCTATCTTCTTGTTTCTTGAATCTAACTTTTGCTTCTTGTTAGTCTTCGTACCCAAATCTTTTCAGGTAATTTTTACGATTACGCCAGTCGGGCAAAACCTTAACAAATAATTCCAGGAATACCTTTTTTTGGAGAAATTCCTCAATGTCTTTGCGGGCGTAGGTTCCAACCTTTTTTATCATTTCGCCGCCCTTGCCAATCAAGATATTCTTTTGAGAATCGCGTTCTACAATAATTTCAGCACTGATTCGGTTAATGTTTTCTTCTTCTTTAAAGGAAACGATTATCACCTCTGTGCTGTATGGAATCTCCTTTTCATAAAGTTTGAATATCTTCTCTCTGATAATTTCGGACACGAAAAAACGCTCTGTGCGGTCGGTTAAGGTGTCCTTATCATAGAATGCCGGATGTTCGGGTAGTTTCTGTAAGATAAAATCCATCACCGGCTGCACATTATATTCTTTTAGTGCCGAGGTGGCAAAAATGGCATTCGGGTTTAATGTATCTATCCAATATTGAATCTTGGCTTCGACATTTTCCTGCGTTGATTTATCAATCTTGTTGATGATAACCGCAAAAGGCGACGAAGTATTCTTTAGTTTTTCGATAACATCACTCTCATCATAACGCTCATTAATGTCCGTTACAAGAAGAATTACATCGGCATCAACTAAAGAATCGTTCACTGCATCCATCATACTTTCCTGCAAACCATAGACCGGCTTGATCACGCCCGGTGTGTCAGAAAATACAATTTGATAGTCATCTTCGTTAACTATACCTAATATACGGTGGCGTGTAGTTTGCGCCTTTGGCGTAATAATCGACATTTTCTCGCCCACAAGCGCATTCATCAGGGTTGATTTTCCTGCATTTGGCTTGCCAACAATACTCACAAATCCGGCTTTATGCGACATGTAAAATTTTTAAAAAAAGATTTGGACTGCAAAGAAACGAAATATATCTTTGCAGTCCAATTCGGGGGGTAAGTAATTACGAAAGAAAGCCTCTTAAGTTGGATAAAGTGCGGGGTGGAGTCCCGAAGTTTCGGGAGTACGCTCATCGGGATCATGGCCCGAAAAAAATATAGTGCGGGGTGGAGCAGTTGGTAGCTCGTCGGGCTCATAACCCGAAGGTCATCAGTTCGAGTCTGGTCCCCGCTACCCAGGAAGTTTGGAATTAAGAGTAACGAGTTTGGAATAATCCAGCTCCCAACTTAAGTCTCCCAACTCAAAAAAGGTCTATTCGTCTAGGGGTTAGGACGCCAGATTTTCATTCTGGAAACAGGGGTTCGATTCCCCTATGGACTACGGAAAATAATCAGTGCGAAACTGGTTAAGTACATTGAAAAATTATAATGCGGGGTGGAGTCCCGAAGTTTCGGGAGTACGCTCATCGGGCTCATAACCCGAAACAAAAAATATAGTGCGGGGTGGAGCAGTTGGTAGCTCGTCGGGCTCATAACCCGAAGGTCATCAGTTCGAGTCTGGTCCCCGCTACCCAGGAAGTTTGGAATTAAGAGTAACGAGTTTGGAATAATCCAGCTCCCAACTTAAGTCTCCCAACTCAAAAAAGGTCTATTCGTCTAGGGGTTAGGACGCCAGATTTTCATTCTGGAAACAGGGGTTCGATTCCCCTATGGACTACAGCATTTAGAAGATGCAGAAGCTGCGAATCTCAGATTTACAGCTTTTTTTATGAAGATGCCATCCTGAAAAATCGCCTCGGTAATTTGAAAATAACACAAGGTCTATTCGTCTAGGGGTTAGGACGCCAGATTTTCATTCTGGAAACAGGGGTTCGATTCCCCTATGGACTACAACAAAAAAGCGAGATTGGAAATACCAACTTCGCTTTTTTTGTTTTGTAAGCCCTCCAGCAGGTATTCTTTAAGTATTGCCCTGATTTAAATAAAAATAGAGTATAGCACTCAGGATGATGGCAACAAGAATTACTATTTTCATTGTGCTATAAGGACGTTTGCCTTTTACTTCACCGGTACTTGCATTGACAATAAATTGGTAAATCTTGTTATTGTACTTAAACGAACTCACCCAAACAGGCAACAGTACATATTTAATTCCGATGTTATAATATTCGACATTGCAGCTTGAAATTCTCTGTTCATCTCCGCCGATGTCCTTTCTAATGGCCTCTTTTATTGCATCGTTCATAATGCTTTGGGCCTCAACAAATCCTGTCTCTGGGCTAATTTGAAAGGTTTCAGAATTAAAACCACTTATATACCGCTCATCAAAAGGCTTTAATTTGTCAAGGCTCCACGGAGTTAGTGCATCAAGAAAATCTTTGGGCAATGATTGGGTTGCAGTTATAGTGATGTCTTCAAAGGGGCAGTTAACGGTTCCAGAAACTGACTGCCATTGTGTTTTCCGCACTCTTCTTGTTCTGGACACATCCTTGCCGTTAACCCTTTCGGTATAGCTCTCATTGACATAGTAATATTCTCCTCGTTCTCCTGAATAGGAACTGGATGTATCGCTATCATAAAGCCAGTATGGCAAATAAATACCTTTTAAGGGGGATAAAGATCCGCTGTTTATGGCTTTTGCGAGTCCGTTTGGCGCAAACCACAGGCCTTTTATCCATTTCTGCAGATGTTTCACGGCATCGTCTTTTCCGAAAACAAAGGGCAATACATAATGAGGCTTAACATACATTTCGCTATTCACCATTTCAATTACCAATGGTGCTGTGCAGAAAGGGCATTGTGTTGCAGTCTGATTTTTCTCAAAAACAGTTTTAGAGCCGCAACTATTGCATTTGATCAGCTCTTGGTTGTTTTTGCCACCCACTGATCTGCTTTCTTTTACAAATTCGTCATAATTATAGGTGCTTATGGAATATTCTTTGGCCTGAGGAATTGGATTGTCAGTACTGCCGCAATATTCGCATTTTAAATAGTCGCTTCCCGGAGAATAATTGAGTTTTGCTCCACACCCGTTGCATTCCAAAGTGTCTTTAAGAATGCTCGTTTCTTTATTTTGCTCCATATCGGGTTTATAAAGGCAGCGGTGGGGGAGTGTTTGCAAATATTATATTGAGTGCTGGAATCGAACTAATAGGAGCCCAGTTAGCCATTCCGGTTTTCCAAATAAGGCTGGTTGCGGTTATAGCTTGTTCGCCGGCTAGTTTAGTCAGTTGTTGAATAGTGTAAGGCCCTGTTGAGGCGCCGTTAACTGCAACAAAATAACTGTCTTCTGTTGGTAAGGGCGGAGGTGTAGCACCCGGCTGCGGGCCTGAATTAATCGCATTCCCAACCTGCCCAAGCATAATGGCACCAAACCCCATTCCTAAGCCAGCGGCACCAAACTCCCCTCCAGCAGCGTTTTCAGCCGATTTTTCAATAGCATTTGCAGTTTGAAACTGGGTAAAGGCAGACAAATTTCCCAGAAGGCTAATTCCGCTTCTTTTATCCAATATTTCTTCCACTTCCTTAGGTAGAGAAATGTTTTCAAGCAACAAACTAGTTAGTGCTAGCCCAAGCTGTGCACAATCAGGTTGTATCTTGTCGAAAATTAATTTTCCAACTTCATCATAGTTTGCAGCCAAGTCGAAGACAGGGATCTTTGACGCCGCCACTTCATCCATTCCTCGGGAGGTGATAAGATTTCGAAGTTGCTCGTTGATATTTTCGACGATAAAATCAGGATTCGTAGCTGATATTTGTTGGAAAAAAAGTTTGGCGTCTTGAACTTTAAAGCTGAATGAGCCAAAAGCCCTTAACCGAATTGGGCCAAATTCTGGATCCCGTACCATGATCGGGTTTTTGGTGCCCCATTTTTGGTTGGTGAACTGACGGGTGCTTATAAAGTATACGTCTGCCTTAAAGGGGCTTTCGAAACCGTGCGCCCAACTTAATAAGGTAGTTAGGATTGGTAAATTCTGTGTAGACAACTCATAAAGCCCAGGTTGAAATACATCAGCAATTTTTCCTTCATTAATAAAGATGGCTAACTGCGATTCTCTTACTGTTAGCTTTGCACCCATTTTTATGGCATTATTGTGCCTTGGAAATTTCCAGGCAATGGTGTTCAGTGAGTTGTCTACCCACTCGATAACATCAATAAATTCGCTGAATAAGCCGCTTAGAAGTCCCATGTTTTATGTCCTTGATAAAACTAAAGATGGATATTATTTAGATAATTTGATTGATGATTTAAAAAATTGCCTCCGTTTTGGCTAAGCCTACTGGATCAAGCCGGGTAATTTTCCCACACAGTGCAGGCTAATAAACTATTTGCTGTATGGTTTAATGTTGGATCTGATTAATTTTCCTTAAACTATTCTGATTGGTTAAATTGGTTAATTTGCGAATACTTGATTCAGGAAATTTACAAGTATTCATTTAGAAATTAATTATTTGTAAAATTGAATTATAAGCCTAAAAAATAATGAAAAAGAATGTTTCAATAGACTTTGATTTTAAAGGTGTTGGGCATGGTAATATCTCAATTTTTCCAGATGATAATTGTCAGCCTTTCAGCCTTGATTCTCCAGGGACACGCACTTTTCAGCTGGAGCAGGGTAACTATTTGTTGCGCATAGAGGGGGTAGTGTCGATAGAAGGAGGAACTGTAAATGTGGCTGATAACGGAACCCTGATAGCTGCACTAAAACTGCCGGAAGGCTACTTTTCTATGCCTCTTAGTTTTACCGTATGAGGAAAATTCTACTTAGTATTTTGCTTTGCCTGGCAGCTTATGCTTCATTCGCTCAAACTGCAGCTCCTCCGCATAAGGAAACTGTGCGTACTGCTGCTAACCTCAAAACCGGAAACAGCCAGGATGTTTTAACTTCGTTTTACCAGTTGGCAATTGGAGATTTGACAGGTAATAATAAATCCTTTGATTTCAAATCGTCACTTCTGGCAATCAAAGCTAAAACAGATCCCACTCTGTGGAACTCTTTAAACTACACAAAAAATAGCTTTGCCCGAAACTTTGTTGTCAGTTTAAATACCAGTCTCGATTCAAATTACCGTTTCAAGAGCAATACAGTTGGGTTTAGGTATGCAATTATTAATAAAAGAGATAAAACGGTGTTTCAATTTTCGCTCGATAGAGAGAAAGAATGGAACAGGGTGATGAATGCCTCGTTGTCAAAGTATCTCAAAACACTTAATAATGATGTTACTGATTCTAATTTTATAGCGGCATCCAATTTCTTTAATAGCCAGAATGCAGGCAATCAAACATCTGTGGCCAATTTGCCTCCAGTTTTTCGAGATACACTGAACAGAGAACTTCAAAAGTACAGCACCTTTAATGGTTTGAGCCTTAGCCAATATCAGAATCATTTGCAATCTTCTTATGATTCCCTTTCAAAGATTGTTGAGAATCAGCCGCTCTGGGTGGTAAATGCCGACTTTACTTCTGGTGCCGACGGAACTTTATTTACCGGCTTAAAATTCGGGACGGAATATTTGAAGGGGATGATTAATAATAATGCCAGATCTAACCTTGAGCTTCACCTCAGGGCAACTGCCACTTTTGACGACGATTCTGCAAGCCTTGGCCGGGATTTAAAACGTGGTGTATTTTCTGCTTTTGCTGGCTTTAACTGGATAATCCTGAAAAATGCACAGCGTAAATCGGTGCTTGAAATAAAAGGAGGCTTATCTGAGAACTACATCATGTCTGGAATGTACAGTGACGAAAAGGAGGTCAATTTTACAGGCGAAGGGACTCTGCGTGTAAGGCTTACCAATAATTTATGGGTCCCTTTTGATGTAAAATATGATCCCCACAGTGGAAATGTATTGGGCTTTATTAGTATCAAATCCAATTTCGACTGGCTTAATGCTGCACGAAAATACCTGGCGGCGGGAGCCGGTAATTAGCGTTGAGTTGAGCTTCATATAAATCAAACCTAAAATAAATCATTAAATCATATCTATATGTCTTTACCTTACTCAAAAGAACAGCAAATACATTGCTTGTCATGGCTTTCAAACGCGGCATTCGGTTTAAAGGAGCCCAATTTTGATGCACTTCAAAACTTAACAACCAACATTGTAGAAAATGCCCTGGCAGACACCGGTATTCAAAAAACTATTGGCAGCGACTGGCAGTTGCTTTGGGGGCCTGTTGTGTTCTCCAATAGCAAGCATGTGGCAGAAGTGGTTGCGGATAATACCATGATGTTGCTTTACAGCAAGTCGCAGAACCTTTTCGTTGTAGGTATTGCCGGCACCAATGCTGTCTCTGTATTCGGCTGGCTGCAAGAAGATTTCAAAGTAAACCGCCTGGTTCATTGGGGAAGTATCGTCAATAAAACAATTATTGAGCTTATTCAGCCATCTGTTTCGGAAGGAACAGCAACCGGTTTAAGTGAACTCCTTGGGATGACACATAAAGGGCAAACTTTGATTGCGTTCCTGGGAGATTACCTTAAATCGGAAAACATACCGGCAGGCGCTGAAGTGGCTGTTACCGGACATAGCCTCGGAGGGGCTTTATCTCCAACTTATGCCATGTACCTGCAAGATACAATTGGTACGTGGAATACAAATGGTGCGGTTAAAGTAGTTTCAGCATGGCCAACAGCGGGCCCAACTCCGGGAAATGCAGCTTTTGCAAAATACGTGGAGAAGCACCTGCCTTCTTATACGGCAAAGTATAATCCTATAGATGTGGTGCCGCAAGCCTGGGAGCGCGATTGCATTGAAACTATTCCCGGCATTTACAAGCAAGGGCTTACTCCGCCGGAATCTGCCGCCCCTTTCGAAACGTTTATAGGTACATTGGTGACTGCTGTATTCTTAAATACTATTAATAAGGCTGATTATCTACCTATCGAATACACGCATATTCAGCCTCGTACCGCACTTTCTGGTAGTGCTTTTGATAAAGAAACCAACGATAAGATGGCCTTTAAGCTGGACATCGCCGGAAAGTACGAGCCTGCCGGGTTGAAGCCTTATGTCCCTTACCTGAAGAACCTTGCATGTTTTCTGGCTCAAGCGGCTTACCAGCATACTGTAGCTTATAATTCCCTGTTAAACATAGAAGATTTTGCTGCTGACTTAAAGGCTATCAAGGCGAAACTTACCGGGAAAACCGAGGAGGACCGGCTTGAAGATGCTTTGCACGAAGCTTTACATAAATACTTCGGCATGAGGCTTCCGTTCGCAAAACTGGTAGACGAGGTGCTTTAAAATAAAGACGGGCATCTTGAGTTTTAGGATGCCCGTTTAATGATGTTTCAGAGGATAAATCTTCTAACCACAGATAGTTATGCGGGAATAAACTTCCAGTGCTGCCCTGAAAAATTTCCAGAGTCGGCTAAGGTTAGTTTTGTATTTGCGCCGTCGTTAACAATATCCAGTGACCTATTTTCTCCCAGCCACAGGGTGGAAAGGCGAAAGAATTCAAATTCGGGTTCAATCTTCCAGATTTGGCCTGGGCGATTGGCGATGGAGCCCATGTTTGGTGTGAAGTCAACTCCATTGTTACTGGTAACATCGAGAGATCTTTTATCGGCAGGTAGCTGGCTAATTAATTTAAAATACCCATTTCCAGATACTTCGACTTTCCATAGTTGTCCCGGATTGCCATCTTTCTTTCCCATCTTGACTCCGTTGAGGTTTCCATTGCTATCAACTGTTAAAGGGCGTTCTACACCCAGCCATTCGCTGGTAATATAGTACCAGCGGTTTTCATCGAATATCGGCTCTGACGACGTTAGCGGAGTTCGCTGCTCTAAAGCTGTTCCAAATAGTAGGAGGGCTTGATTTAGCGAAAGCAAATCATGGCCGGAAGGGTCAAAGCTGGTAATAGTAGGTGTTTGGTTGTCCAGCTCATCTACTATGTCATGAATGTCGTCAAGCCGATGGTTAACGTTGTTTAATAAATCCTGTAGATTTATATAAAACAGGTTCATTTCTGTAAGGAATGCCAACCTTTTTCGCTGGATTGCTTCCTGGTTATGTAGCTTAAACTCTAAGAAATCCAGTTCTTTAATCTGTTTTTCTTTCTGGCCAACAATAGCATTCAGTGTGTTAACTCTATTGTTGTCGCCATCCAGTTGGCTTTGTAAAATGGATAGTTCTCGGGTAAAAGCGCCAATCGTTCTCCGGGCAATTTCGATTTTATCCCTAACACCATCAATTTCAATAGCTATTGCCTTTATAGCTCTATCAAGCCCGAGGCTTAAAATCGAAAGAATAATACTGCCCGCAGATGTGTCATTCAGGTCGGCAATCCGCGCCTCATGCTGTCTCAATTCATCGTAATAGCGTTCTAATTCTCTGTTGCTATTAGCTATTCGCAAATTAAAGTCTTGAATGGAAACCTTTTTGGAAGCTATCTCGCTGTAGGTTGTATCCAGCTCCCTTTTTGCCTGTTCGCAATCTGTATGCGCTTTTCCCTCTCTCAGAAGTAATTCGCTAATCTGATGAGTTGTTTCCGCCTGCATTCTTCTGGCTTCATTCTCAGAACTTTCTGCAGCTTTTTTGAAATGAGCTACCTCATCAGTAATTTCTGATAGCGTATTAATAGCTGTTTGTTTATCCTGGTTTTGCAAGGCTATTGCAGCCTTTTTTAAGCTATCTATAATTAAACGTGAATCTTCTTCCATTTTGCCTAGTTAGATGGTGTCAGGATTTGTTTTTCGGCTATTTCCTTAGTGTCCAGGCGGGCTTGTTCCTGAAGAATGCTGGAGCTGGCGGTAGTGGATGCTTGTATTTTTTGATTCAGCATAATGCCCATCGCTTTTGCCAGTTCTGGTGCGTTTTGTTTTGCAGCCTCAATGGTTGGCGATTGCCCAATGTTCTGTACGCATTTTTTCTGGGCGTTAGACGCGCTTATTAAATATTCGCCTGATAAGCCGTTTAGGGCGACCCACTGGCATACATATTTTAGGAAGCTCAGCATGAAATCAACGCCTTGATATTCTTCAACGCGTTCTTCAACACTTAGTCCAATAGAAGGGTCTATCAGGTCTTTTAGGTCGGATTGAAACCCTTTTTCGGACATCTTTGCACAGAATTCTGCCATTTGTTTCCAGAATAAGCTGGCATTGGTAAGTGTACCGATGATTTTGCCCATTGCTTCAACGGCTGCATGTAAGGAGTTGATACTAACATCGGCATTGCCTTTTTCCACTTTTGAGTTCTTGATGTTTTCGGCAAATTCGGCCATTGCCACCAGGGACTTTCTTTTTTCTGCTTCCAGCTCAAATTTCTTTTCCAGGAACTTCATTTTCTCTGCATGGATAGACTCTTCTGCAGATGCAGCTGCGGAAGCCATTTTGTCCATACTTTCAGATAGCTTTTGAAGTGCGATTGCTGCTGCGCCGTATTCAGCAGTTAGGTCTTTTGAAGTCTTTTCTACCTGTTTTGCTTCGCCGTCCAGCTTCTGTAATTCAGTATTGGTATCAGTTATTTCTTTAGTTTTTTCGCTTAATTTAGTTTTAAGGGAGGCAAGCTCATCTTTTTGGGCTTGGGTTCGGGTATCTTCCTTAACGCCTTCAATAATGCCGATTTGAGTTTTTAATTCAGACTCATCTTTTTTCAGGGTGCTTAGCTTGCTTTTGGCAGTGGTTATTTTATCATTTACCTCAAGTAGTTTCTTATTGGCTTCGTCTGACTTAGTTTTCTTGTCGTCTGCCGTTTTTTGTGCAAGTTCCAGCTTTTGTAGTTCTGCTTTGTCCGTCTTGTCTCCTGTTGCGCGGGCCATAAAGGTTCCCATTGGATTTTTGGCAGCAGCAAATGCCCCCAGGCCGGCACCTATGGCACCAAAAATTGCAGAAGTAACGCCCAGAATAAGTGATTTTTCAGCCGCCTTTTCTTCTCTTGATTTCGCATCGTCATATAGTAACTGCATTTGCGAAACCTGTGCTACCAGTTCTTCCTGGTTTACTTTTTCAGCTTTCTGTTTAGCTTCAAGGTCTCTGATCGCTTTTTCAGCTTCCTGTTTCTTGTTGTATTCTGAGGCTTCCTCAAGGATGGTGTTGGAGCGAACGGTAACCGACCGTTTTTGTAGTTCCATGAATTCCCTGGACAATTCATCTGCCTTATCTGCCATTGTTTTTGACGATTCTCCACAGTGGCGCAATTTGGCTATTGCGAGTTTTTCCTTTCCCTGAATCAGAAACCGATAGGTCTGTCCAAGCTCGGTAATAATGTTTTGGGTTTCGCTTTTAAAAGCGGTCATAGTGCCAACGCATTTGTTGCATAACAATGCTAAGGAACCCATTATTTCATTGATCTCGGCTTGCAGTTTTCCATTTTGAGCCCCTGCAACCCCATTGTATGCAACAAAAAGCAACTCTACAGATAGATATAAATTATCGTTCAATTCATTTAAGTCTATCTCTTGTAAAAGATCATTTTTTTGTGTGACAACAAGTGGATCAGTATAGTCGGGAGCAGCTTGCAGGTCATAAATTTTGCCGTTAATACTCAGTGCAGAAGTGCTTTCTGGTGATTTAATGATAATGTCTCTTGCCATGTTTGTAATTGTTTTTTAAGTAATTAGATGACAGAACGTATTTTCTGTTCTTGTAAGTGAAATGCTTTTGTGATTGATAATTTTCTTGTTTGTTTTTTAGGCTTTGTTTTGTTTTAATAGGAAGTTAAATGTAGTAAATGTGTGAGAGTTTTTACATAGATTTATTTCGTTTATAAAGAAAAATGTTTATTTAAATTAAATTGTATTCTTCAGGGGCTATTTGTCTAGCTCTCAGGTTAATTGGTTTTGGGAGTTTATCTTTTAACCATTAATTGGGGCCGGAAATGTTAACCTATCTGGAGCATAAATAAAAAATGAATCAAACAATAGAAATTGCATCACATCTTGAAGTGGGAACCTTAGGCATTTTGCACCTAAAACGCTATTGGAGTAAGCTGAATCTGAAACGTGTCGGCGCGATTCCTCAAGATGCTTTCTCTGACGAGTGGAATACTGATACTACCTTGTTGGCGGTTCTGGGCCTTGGACTGGAACAAACCATAAAGTATTTATATAAGGAGCAGCCTGGATTTGACGAGTTTGAACAATGGATTTTAGGCCTTAATAATGGGTCAATCTCTTTCAATAAAATAAAGGAGTTTAATGATACGATTCTAGGGGAAAAGCCTTTGTCTGATTCTGAGGAGCTGGCTTATGCACTAACAGAAGAAGACTGGCATTTCTGGAACCAGAATGGATATTTTATTATAAAAAATGCTGTAGCGAAGGAAGATTGTGATGCAGCTATCGAGGTTATGTGTAACTTTCTGGAAATAGATATTCAGGATACATCCACCTGGTATAAACCACACTCTGCAAAGCAGGGAATTATGGTTCAGCTTTTCCAACATCCAGCTTTGCAGAAAAACCGTGAGTCGATGAAAATAAAAGCGGTTTACGAGCAGCTTTGTGGCAGAAAGGACTTGTGGCTCAATACTGACCGGGTAAGCTTTAACCCTCCCGAAACGCAGGCTTATCAGTTCCAGGGGCCTCGTTTGCATTGGGATGTAAGTTTGGATCTACCTATCCCATTTGGTTTGCAGGGCCTGCTTTATCTATCAGATACGGCCGAAAATCAGGGGGCATTTACGCTGGTGCCAGGTTTTCATAACCGTATTGAACCGTGGATAAATAGCCTGCCAGATGGTGCTGATCCAAGGAGAGAAGATTTATATGCTTTGGGGCCTAAGCCTATTGCTGCTGGTGCCGGTGACTTTATCGTATGGCATCAGGCATTGCCACATGGTAGTAGCCCGAATACTTCCAATAAGCCCCGGCTTGTGCAGTATATTAATTACAGCCCTGCAGATTTTGAAAGCAGTGGGAAATGGAAGTAGGTACTTTTCGGTGTACTACAAGCGTGTTTTATCTTGGGTAAGAGTAATCAGCTTTTTAAATATAGAGATGGCATGGGGCGTAAAGCAGGCTAACCCTTTGTCCCATCTCGACGAAAGGAGAGAACTTAAAGCATTTTATTATGCGTATAGCTTAGGTTTGCTCTTTAGTAGCCTCGATGAACTTCCTCCAGTCGGTTATTGAGATAATTAATCGTTTTCAAATGGCCTCTCTTTAAGGAATCCTTTGGACAATGCTACTTCGTGGCCTCCTTTCGTTATAATGACATCATTTGTATGTTGTTTATCTTAGCGAGTTATATTTTTTGCGTTTTGTCATCTCGACGCAAGGAGAGATCCTAGAAAGTTTGCTATGTGTTAAGCGTCTTAGGATTTCTCCTCACGTCGATGACAAAAACGGGCTAGCCGGTATTGCGCCAGATGTCATTTCTGTATTTTGTTTTTTTGCAAAAAGCTTGTTACTTGAGACAAAGTTTCATATTGGAGCTAAAAAGATGAACAGCTTGAAAATGATGACATTATAAGTAAGAAGCTTTTGCAAAGTATAATATAGTGATGGCACAGGATTTCTATTGCCGTTGGGCTTCTGCCAACAGATTATTTACGACATAGAAGGGGCTTTAGCCTCATGAATGCGCAAAATCATTGTAGCTTGCTGGTAAAAGATCGGCAAGGCTACGCGGGTTAGAAGTTGAATACTACCAAATATCTTCAGAACGCAAGTAATATGATTTCCCTAATTCAATGCGAAATATGCTTTATTCAAACCTATCCAGCCTCGCCTCATCTTATCCCCAACTTTCATATATTTCCATCATTAATCAATGATCAATCCATAATAAGTCCACCTTTCCTAATAAAACGTGGACTTAAACTGTATTAAATACCTTAAAACAAGGCTTGCTTAGATAAACAGGCTGGAAGAAGGTAGGGCGAAGGCTCCTAAGGGAGACACCAGTACCGGGAAGTTCACCCGTGGTTGTCCACACCAACCGCTTATTTAATGATATTGACTGGGAAGAGGGCGAATGTTAATTTTGGTTAAAATGCTTTTCTTTAGATTGTTTCGTTATTAACTTTAGAAATATAATTTAACCAATTTAACTCTAAATCTTATGGCAATTGTTGACAGAAGCGGCAAGGTACGCGGGGCAATCTCTAACCTGATATACCGTTCCTACCGTTCACTAAACATTATTCAAAGCAGGCCAGCAAAAGTTAAACAAACAACTGCGACAAAGGAAAGCGGCCTTGAGTTTGGCCTGTGTAGCAACGCCGCCTGCGAAATACGCAAAGCTTTTAACCCAGCATACAGCGGTTACGATGGGGCAATGATTAATCGCTTTACCGGCCTTGTCCGAAAGGGCTTACAAGCCTGTACAAGCAAGGAGCGGGGCTACCGGGATATGCATGATGCCGACTTGAGCTTCCTGGAAGGCTTTCAGTTTAATGCCAATTCGCCCCTGGATAAAGTATTGAAGGTTAAGCCTGTTGCCAGTTTGGAAGAAAATGCTATCCGGGTGAGCTTGCCAGCCATTTCTGTCCGCCGGGATATTAAATGGCCGCCAAATGCACTAAAATGTACTTTAAGGATTGTTGCCATTTCCTTTGATTTTAGAAAACAGGTGTTTAGCTATCTGGGCTGCAAAGAAAGCACCTTAAAGGAGACAGACAGTTACTCCGCCCAGGAATGGCTAATAGAAGGCCCTCTGCCACAAGGGCGTATCGTTTTACTAAGTATGTCTTTACATGCTTATTCCAATTCTTATTTTGATAACCAGGTTAGCCTTAATTCCAAAGAATGGAGCCCTGCCGAGATCATTGGGGCATGGCACATCCCGTCAGATGAAGAGCAGCCTGAAATTCAATTGAATAACAGGAGATCGAATGCTGTACTTTCTGGCAATGACCAGCCTTTGGGGTATATAGGGGATGATATGCTGGCTAAAATTATCGAGCTGCAGCAGAAAAATGCTGGTAAAATAAAGCCTTTGGTAAAGCCGAAGCCCACCGTTGGGTTAAAGCTTCCGTCGGGGGATATTGGGTTTTAGGTTAAACATTTGAACTTAAAACTGTCAACTTAGGGCTAAATTGAGGATGGAATTAATCGGGCCTGTGATCACATGCCCATTTAAGCATATGCGGAAAAGGCTTGGTGTTGTTTTGTTCTGCAAATTTCCTCTCATAAGCCATGCCGCACCATTGCAATAATGGTACGCCAAAGAACCTGCCTTCTGAGAAGTTTGTTACAATGTCGGCCCCGCCTCCCTTGTAGCCAAATTCATGGAACACAACATGAGGGTCAATTCCAAGATGAATGCAAGCTGCATAAGACCACGCAATTGCCATCATTTCCCCTCCTTTATGGAGGTCGTTATCCTCCAGGTTGTCATCCATGGTTATGCGAATTTTTGGAGGCATAGTAGCCAGGTGCCCCGCTTCATGCAATACGTCGCCAGGGTATAGAAGCCGTTTTTCATCAATCAAAAGTGTTCCTTTTCTGATTTTGAGGCCCGGAAGAAAAGTGTCTCCAGTGATAGGTTCCTTGCTGTAAACAATGCCTATTTCATCAAGAAACCGAAGGATTTTGTCCAGCGGATTATTCATTATTGAGTTCATTTTCTAGCTTTTGAGCTAATTCGAGAGAAGTAGGCGTGTTTTGTAATCTTAGAGTTTCAATTATCATCCTTTGTTGATTCTCATCCTTTTCTATTTTTTTGATCTTTTTCTCTGAACGTTCAAAGATTTCCTTAAGCCAGTCATTTACTATGCAATCCACCACTAAATGAATCCGATCCGTATTGCCAGCATTGTGTGCGCTATGGGGAAGATTTGCATTTATATACCAACATTCATTTGGTTTCATCTTTACAAGTTCGTCATCGATGTAGAAATCAACTCTCTCATTGCTAAAAATTGGAAAATGCAAACGAGCTTCCCCTTTTTCGAAGGAAAGCTCGAAATCCCGATGTTTTTTTATGAACGAACCAGCCTTGAGGTTTAATAATCGGGCAGATTGTTTTTCGCAGTTCAGGGAGTTTAGCAACTTTCTGATTTCGGGAAGAGCACTTAGTACTTGCGTATCTTCAAACGCTTGCTGCCACATTAAATCAGCGAAAGGATTGTCAGTGTTGCCCCCTGGTGAACGTAGTGGAAGCACTTGCCAATCGCCCTCATAGTCGTATGTATTAAAATGCGGCATCCAGCCATTTTTTTTGAGCAATTGCTGCGTTTCTTCCTGTATAGCCCTGATGCTAATGGGTAGACTCAGTTTAGCGTGGCAAATCATACTATTTGTAAATGATAAAATTTTGTAAAACAAGTACGTCAAGTGCTCCAGAGTAAAATAGCTCAATGGCTTGAAGCGGGGTTTCCACGATGGGCATTCCTTTCCTGTTTAGCGAGGTATTTAGCAAAACGCCTATACCGCTTGCTTGCTCAAAAGCTTCCAAAAGGGTATGGAATTTCTCGTTCCATTTTTTATGTACAGTTTGTACTCTGCAGGTTTCATCTTCGTGAACAATGCCGGGGAGTAGCTCCTTCCATTCGGGTTTAATCTTATCGATAAGAATCATGTATGGGCTATCCCAGCCATGCTTAAAATAAGTATTAACTTTTTCCACCTGTACAGATGGGGCGAAAGGCCGAAAGTCTTCCCGAAACTTTATGTTTCTGTTTATATGATTCTTTATGTCTGCGATTCTGGGGTCAGCCAAAATGCTACGATGCCCTAGCGCTCGTGGTCCGAATTCTGCACCGTCCTGAAACCAGGCAATCACCTTACCTTCAGTAAGTAACATCGCAGTTTCGCTAATGAAGTTGTCAGTTCGGTATACTTTTAAAGCTTTTCCATGGCTATCTTCAAATGATTTTATTGCACGTTCAATTTCTTTGGATGTATAAGCTTTGCCGAGAAATGGTGATTCAGAAAGGTGTTTCCGGGGCTTGCCCATAAGTTGATACCAGCCATACCAGGCGCATCCTATCGCAAGTCCATTATCGCCAGCCGCGGGTTGCATATATAGGTTCTTGATGCCCGTATTTTCTTTAAGCTTTTTATTAGCTACAGCATTTAGGGCAACGCCACCAGCATAAGCCATATTAGGATGTGGATTGGCTTTTGTTCTTTCTCCGAACAGATATAAGGTGGCTTTTTCTGTTTCATGTTGCACCCAACGGGCGATATCTGCGTAGTGTTGAAAGTGCTCTCTGAAGTGGTTATAACCAGTACTGGGATTATTAAAGAAACCCGTATCTATACTTTCATAGTTGACTTCTATTCGTCCATCGTAAAAATTGAATAGGGAAGGGCGGTTGTTGAGTTTACCATAAGGTGCCAGGCCCATTAACTTGCCGGCATCATCCATATTGCCAAAACAATAATTACTTGCGGCACTATACAGGCCTCCTATTGAGTGTTTGTTTGTGGGCAACTGGAGTGCTGAGTTGTTGTTAAATAGTTTAATCTCTGAGAAATCTTTAAAAATGCTATGTAGCTTTTTTCCATCAAAGAAATAGAAACTGTCTTTCTCGCAATACATTCCCTTAGCGAATGGATAAATAGGATGAATGTCGGGTTTTAAATCTATACATTGATCGAATGGGCTTCCTGCGCCATCTATTACCATTACGTTGCATTCATCAAATGGCGAGCTGCCAACTGCTCCCCAGGCATGTGCAAGATGGTGAGATAAGGTATGTACCGGGACCTGTATGTTGCTATCAAAAAAACGTTTTCCTTTATATCTGTCTGGTGGAATATTGCTTTCAAAATTCGCAGCCTGAACTATTATCGACAGGTCATCTGCTGTTATTCCGGCAGCATTCAGGCAATATTGTACTGTTAGAAAATCATTTCCCCCGTCGTGCTTTAGTTTGCTGAGCCGTTCTTTTTCGACTGCGACAATGATTTCACCGTCTTTCAGGATGCAGGTGGACCCATCATGTGAAAGCCCTGTACCTAGAATGTAAGTGTTCATGAGTTTTTTGATATAAATGGAGTTCTGGAATCTCTTGCGAGTTTAACTTTTTGGCGAAGAGTGTCGTTTGTAAAATAAATTAAATATTTTTTTATTTGGCACTTAAAACTATATCTTTAAAGGTAATTGGCGAAGGGTTTGGATACAACTGAAGCATGAATTTTTCAAAATCGCTTTTAGATCAGCCTTTTTCTATTACTTCTATAGTGTCTTTTAATTATAAATTATAAATATATATGTCAACGGAACCATTTATTGGAGAAATTAAATTATTTGGATTTAATTTTGCGCCCAAAGGTTATGCCCTTTGTAACGGAGCGATTATGTCTATTGCGCAAAATACTGCATTGTTTTCATTATTAGGCACCGTCTATGGCGGGAATGGCCAAACTACTTTTGGTCTGCCAGATTTACAAGGAAGAGCGCCAATTGGGCAGGGACAGGGTCAGGGACTTCCGGCTTATACTATAGGAGCGAAGGCAGGAGCGACCAGTGTAACTCTTACAACTGCTAACATGCCAGCTCACGTTCATGCTGTTAATGGGATGGTTGTAAAGATGGGTGTATTTACTGGCGTGGGAGAGGACTCAAGTCCTAATGGAAATTATCCAGCTACTGCAGGATCAGATCTTTATGCCGGTTCGTCAACCCCCAATAATTTTATGGGGCCGGCCCAGGTGTCCGGCACTACAGATGTAGCTGGTGGTAATCTTCCAATAGGAACGTTGCCCCCATATTTAGTAATGAATTATAGTATAGCGATACAAGGTATATTCCCGAGTCGTAATTAAAAAATCAAGTCACTATGTCAACAGAGCCATTTATCGGTGAAGTTAAACTTCTAGGTTTTAATTTCGCCCCTCTCGGTTATATGTCTTGCCAGGGGCAGTTAATATCAATTGCACAAAACACAGCGTTATTTGCATTATTGGGTACCACTTATGGTGGAGATGGCCAAAGTACCTTCGGCCTCCCCGACTTGCAAGGTAGAATGCCAATAGGGCAAGGACAGGGACAGGGGCTGCCAGATTATATTATGGGGGAGATGGCGGGTGATACCGAGGTTACAGTTTTTAGTTCGAATCTTCCGGCGCATGTTCATTCCGTTAATACCCTTCATGTAAAGATTCCGGTTTTCTCATCCGGTGGGGAAGACACAAGCCCGGTTAATAATTATCCAGCAATTGCTGGATCTGATATTTATGCAGGGGCATCAACGGCAGGCGCTTTTATGGGTACTCCTACTATATCTGGTACAACGGATATTGCAGGTGGTAACACGCCTATCGCTATAATGTCGCCATACTTAGCACTAAATTATAGTATTGCTATAGAAGGAATATTTCCAAGCAGAAACTAATTAATGAAAACTATCGGAATATTATTGCCTCGCTCATTTTACTACACTACTATCAACTTGGATATTTTGGAAGGAATGCGTGAAGGAATTAAGGCTCTCACTTATGAGGGCCTTAATTTTAAGATTGAAAATATCGGTCATGGAACTGATAAACAAGTGTGTTATAAAGCGGCGGAGAATTTACTATTAAACGAGAATGCCGATATTGTTGTTGCTTATATCGGGCATCGGAATGCACAATTGCTTCGGCCTTTATTTACGGGGCTTAACAAGTTATTGATCGTTTTGGACGCAGGGGCACATTTACCTCATGAATGGCCTGTTTCTTCTAATATCGTTTACCTCTCATTACATAATGCTTTAGGAGCTAATTTAAGTGCCAAGATGGCTGCTGAAGATGGGTATGCTGAAGCTGGGTTGGTTTCTGGATTTTATGACAGCGGCTACTTACACACCTATGCTTTTTCTAAAAAATGGCAGGATTTATCCAAACAAATTGTATTCAATCACATAACAGGCTACAAACAGGATGATTTTAGCATGGAGCCGTTAAAAGCAGCTACTGCTATGTATCCAAATGCTTGTTTGTTTTCTTTATTTAGTGGTGATTATGTGCAATGGTTCCTAAAAGGAATGAGGGAATTGTTTGAAAAACTTCCTCCGATTTATGCTACGCCGTTCTTCTTTGAAGAAAAGGTACTGAGTGAGTCACCTTATCCGGGAGATGGGATTAGAGGAGTAGCAGCATGGGCAAGTAGTCTAGAAAATACCAGCAATCTTATTTTTAAAGAAAAAATGTCGGGCAGCCGTTCCAATGCGAATATATTCTCATTGTTAGGATGGGAATGTTCAATCGTAATAGACTTTCTGTTGAAGACTTCAGATAGTGCATGTCTTTTTGGTGACGATGCCGTAAGAAGCTTAAGTGCTTTTTCAGCAAATACGCCAAGAGGGGAAATGAAATTTAACTCAGAAATCAATTATTTCATGTGCCCGTTATATAAGGCCGTCCTGAATTCTGATAGGAAAGGGAATTGTAAACCTCTATTATTTGAACAGATAGAAAAGGATGCGTATTGCACTTTTGAAGAAATAGTGTCATCAAAGCTAGACAATGCTGTTTCGGGATGGTATAACAGCTATACCTGCATATAATGAACGGTAGCATTAAAATTATCGTGTTGTGCAGTGGCAAATTTGCTTATGCATCTATACAACTATTGGCATTGGAAGGTATGCTTGGAGGCATTGTTTGGGCAGGGGAAGATGAAGAAGGAAGTAGTTTAGAAAAAGGAATTGCTAGAAGTAACATTCCTTTTTTTAAATGCAATTCTTTAAAAAAAATGGATGCTCTCTATGACTGGTTAGCGCAACAAACTGCTGATGTTATTTATTCAATGTGTTTTCCTTACAGATTGCCCTCTAACATACTTCACTTGTATCAATATAAGCCTATCAATTTCCATACCGGGCCACTTCCGGGCTATCGTGG
>CBIHNR010000069.1:0-25301 GCA_966211215.1 uncultured Pedobacter sp. | reverse complement strand
TTTTTTTTTTAGATTTAGCTATTAGATTTTTACCACAAAACGTGCAGTAAACGACTCCGATGGGTCATCCAGTCCATAGCCAGCCGTTAAACTATTGCCAAAAAAGAGGATCGTTTTGATTTCTGTCATTTGAGCGTTCTCTTCTTCTTTCTCTTCGATGTGGTTAGTCGCTGGTGAATTTCCATTACACCCAGCCAGCACTAATAATAACAATGCCAGGAAATTCTTATACATGATACGTTGTAATTTCAAAAAGTAAAACTCAATACAAATAATGAAAAACTAGAACAGGGGGGCGTAATTTTTTTAGATTTTACTAGTTCGTTATAAATTAATAAACAAGATATTATTTGATTAGTTTTCTACAGATACTGTGTAATATTTTACAGTTTACTGTATCAAACCAATTAGATTTTTTTGCTTAAATTTTAGCTGTGGATAAAATACTCAATATCACCGGACTTAGTAAAACCTATAGTAGTGCTGGCACCAGCCTTACGGTTTTAAACAATATAAATTTTTCGGTAGATGCCGGTTCGGCAGTGGCAATTGTAGGCCCCTCCGGCAGTGGCAAAACTACCCTGCTTGGCTTGTGTGCCGGGCTCGACAGAAGTAGCAATGGTTCGGTCGAGCTAAACGGTATACGTATTGACCAGCTTAGCGAAAACAAGCGGGCACAGGTAAGAAATTTGTACGTGGGCTTTATTTTTCAGAATTTCCAGCTGCTGCCAACACTTACCGCATTGGAAAATGTGATGGTTCCATTGGAGCTGCGTGGCGAAAGAAATATAAAACCCCGGGCGCTTGAATTACTCGATAAAGTTGGGCTTTCAAATCGGGCTGCGCATTATCCATCACAGCTATCTGGCGGAGAACAGCAGAGGGTTTCGCTGGCAAGGGCGTTCTCAAATAGTCCTAAAATTTTGTTCGCCGACGAGCCAACCGGGAATTTAGACGCAGAAACCAGTGAAAAAATTGTAAAGTTGCTGTTCGACCTGAATCAGGAAAAGGGAACCACCTTGGTAATGGTAACGCATGATATGGAAATAGCATCTAAAACGCAGCGTATAATACGTATCAAAGGAGGTGCTTTGGTTGGCGATGAATATTTAAGTGCAGTTTAAGCTATGGAGACAAATGGTACCTTAAGGTTTGGCTGGCTTTTTAAAATGGCCTGGCGCGATAGCAGGCGCAATCGCTCAAGGCTTTTTTTATTTATATCATCAATAATCCTGGGAATTGCCGCCCTGGTTGCCATTTATTCTTTTGGAAATAATCTAGAGAGTGATATTAACAGCCAAGCTGGAATGCTTTTAGGTGCCGACCTGGTTGTATCGAGCAATAAAAAAGTAAGCGATAAGTTTGAGCCGGTGCTTGACTCTATTGGCGACGACCGTTCGCGGGAAGTAACCTTTGCTTCTATGATTCTTTTTCCTAAAAGCAAGGGTACAAGATTAGTGCAGATAAGGGCTTTGGAGGGGAACTACCCTTACTATGGAACAATTGAAAGCTCGCCTAAAGCAGCCGGAAGGAACTTTCAGAAGGAACAAAAAGCCATTGTTGATAAAACACTAATGTTCCAATTTGGAGCAAACGTAGGCGATTCAATTAAGGTAGGCGAAATAACCTTTGTTATTGGAGGGATTTTACAGAAGGCGCCGGGGCAAACCGGAGTTTCATCCACAGTGGCTCCAATTGTGTATATTCCCTTTAGTAGCCTTGAAAAAAGTGGCCTGTTAAAAAAGGGAAGCCGGGTTAGTTACAAGTTTTACTTCCAGTTTAAAAATCCCGAAGCAGTTGGCGGTATCGTAAAAGCAATCGAACCTAAACTTGAAAAAGAGGGGCTTGATTTCAGCACTATCGAATCGCAAAAAAAAGACACAGGCCGTTCATTTGAAGATTTAACACAGTTCTTGTCGCTGGTTGGCTTCATTGCCCTTTTGCTCGGCTGCATCGGTGTGGCAAGCGCTATTCATATTTACGTTCGCGAAAAAATTAATACTATAGCCGTTTTGCGCTGCCTGGGGGTAAAGGGCTGGCAGGCCTTCTTAATTTATCTTATCCAGATTGTTGGAGTTGGCTTTATTGGGTCCTTAATCGGCGCGGGGCTGGGAACTCTGGTTCAACAACTTCTGCCTTTGGTGTTCAAGGATGTTTTGCCTATCGAAATTAGTGGGGGTGTTTCCTGGGTGGCTATAGCTCAAGGCTTGGCTTTGGGCGTTATAATTTCTTTATTATTTGCCCTGCTTCCCTTAATATCCATCAGAAATATTTCTCCATTAAACACACTTCGTATCACTCATGAGGAAACAAGTGCATTTAGTGATCCGCTAAAATGGATCGTTTATTTGTTGTTGCTTGCCTTTGTGGTATGCTTTAGCTATCTACAGCTCGATGATTGGACACAGGCATGGATTTTCACAGCGGGAGTTGTTGCTGCTTTTTTAGTTCTGGCTACTATTGCCTCGCTGCTTACATGGCTTGTTAAAAAGTTTTTCCCGGTAAGATGGAGCTATTTGTGGAGGCAAGGTTTAGCAAATTTATTCAGGCCGAATAATCAAACCCTGATACTAATAGTGGCTATTGGCCTGGGAACGGCTTTTATAAGTACGTTGTTCTTGGTGCAGGATGTATTAATGAAACGGGTGCTGTTATCTGCCAGTGGAAATCAGCCCAATATGATTTTGTTTGATATTCAGCCTTCGCAAAAGAAAGCTGTTGCGGAATTGGCAATTGAAAATAATTTACCCATTATCCAGCAGGTACCGATTGTAACCGTTAGGGTAGAAGAAGTTAACGGCCGTACAGCTACTGACGTTAAAAGAGATAGTACAAACCGGGTTTCCCGAAAAGCTTTCAACTCAGAACTTAGAGTTACTTTCAGAGATACACTTACAGAATCTGAGCACATTTCAAAAGGAAAATGGTATGGAAATGTAACACCAGATGGCACAGTGTATGTTTCCCTCGAGCAAAGGCATGCCGAAAGAATTCATGTGGATGTTGGAGATAAGCTGGTGTTCAATGTTCAGGGGGCGCTGATACCAACGGTTGTAGGTAGTTTGCGGGAGGTAGACTGGAATCGTATTCAAACGAATTTCAGGGTGGTTTTTCCAAAAGGAGTTTTGGAGGATGCACCGCAGTTTCAGGTATTAATAACCCGGGTGCCCGAAGGGCGTGCTTCTGCAAAGTTTCAGCAGGCAGTAGTCAATCAATTCCCCAACGTATCCATTATCGACCTGAACTTAATATTAGGTGTACTGGATGAAATACTGGATAAAATTGGCTTTGTAATCAAGTTTATGGCAGCATTCAGTATAATAACTGGTTTGATTGTCTTAATAGCTTCGGTGCTTATCAGCAAATATCAGCGAATCCAGGAAAGTGTTCTACTGCGAACTATGGGCGCTAACCGAAACCAAATACTCGCCATTACTGCCCTGGAATATTTTTTTCTGGGAACCCTGGCTGCGGCAACAGGAATTATTCTTTCTCTGCTTGGAAGCTGGGCTCTGGCTAGCTATAATTTCAAAATAACTTTCGACCCAGACTTGATGCCTGTATTCTGGTTATTTGCCAGCATCTCATTGTTAACCGTAATAGTTGGGTTGTTAAATAGCTCTGAAGTATTAAGTAAACCTCCGCTTGAAGTTTTAAGAAAAGATGTTTAACCTGTTAGTACTTGCTTTATGCGTCAAATCTTGGCATATAAGGTGAGTATGATTGGGGAAATTTCTCTATTTTTTCGGCAAGTTTTCCGAGAAAAAACTCGCCATTGCCTACTCTTTTTTCTCAAAAAAGCTCTTTTAGCCGTATAAATCGTGCTTTGTGTGAAAGTTGTTGAGGTGTTTGATCTTCAAATATTGACACCCCCGGCATGGCAGTAACCTGTTAAATCCTATAATCAGTTTTTTGCCAACAGTAAGTCGCAGCTATTTAAACGCAATTGGCATAGAATTCGTATAATTGACCTAGTCTTTTTTTGATGAGTTTATTTTAAAAATACTTACTAACTAAGCCAACTTCTTTGCGTGCGGGTGGTGTGCCGGTTTTCTCTCTCTGGCGTTTGAAAGGGTTTACGAGGGGTTGCTCTGTTTTAAAGAACAACGTATATAAATGGTAAAACGTTACACCTGGCTATCACTATTAGTTATTGGTTTATTTTCTGGCAATAAAGCATTTGCCCAATTTCCTTATTTTAATTCGTTTAAAACTTCTGATCAAACAGGCGTTACTTTGGGTGGGACGGCCAAATTGACTTCCGGTGTTTCAGACCCCGTTGATGATGGCGTATTACGGCTAACATCAAGTTCAACAAACCAAAGAGGGTATGGATACATTGACTCGTCTTTCCCTTTTAATAAAGGCATTAAAGTCGAATTTGAATATTTTACTTACGGAGGACTTAAGGCCGATGGTATAACTTTCTTTTTATTTGATCCCTCTTCGGGATTTGAAATGGGGCAGTTTGGAGGGGCTTTAGGATATGCCCAAAATGACAATAGTGTATCTGGACAAGGCATGAAGGGAGGCTTTCTCGCTATAGGCCTGGATGAGTACGGTAACTTTGGTGTAGAGTCTGAAAAGAAAAATGGAGGAATTTTAAAGAGCGACAATACTCCATTTAAATCAGAGCTTAAAGATGCAGATGGTAATATTGTAAATGGTATCATTGCTGTTCGTGGGGGAGTAGGGCCAAATGGGGAAAGATTTGGTCCGAGCGCGTACCCTTTTATTGGAGGGAAAATCACCAATGATGTGAAATATCTTCCCAGTCTGACTCCTCTTGATAGCCAGGTTTTACCTATAGATAGCCGGTTTGGTATATCAACCAATCAAAGAGCCACAAATGAAAATCAAGCGGAGTACAGAAAGGTGAGGCTTGACATTCAGAAATTAACAGGTTCCAATACTGGATTTCTTATCAACGTAGATGTATTTGTTGGGGAGAAAAAAAGATGGATAACAGTGCTCGAGAATGTTCCTTACCTGATCGATGATTCAAGGATTCCCAAATATTTAAAAGGTGGCTTTTCGGGGTCAACCGGATATTATTATAACAATCACGAAGTACGAAACGTTTCCATCACGCCGTCATTGTATGCTCTAATGAAGCCGAAGGCGAATAATGATGTTGCTTTAACTCGAGAGAATAAGACATTGTCAAATATTGACATACTTGCCAATGATAATAAGGATGCTAACGGCCCTCTGGCTATTTTTCAAAAAGGGACATTAGACCTTGATACCACCACTGCTGCAGTTGAAACAAGTAAGACAATTGTCGGTAAAGGAACGTTTTCAGTCGATGTAAATGGATTGGTGACTTTCGTTCCGGCACAAGGCTATGTGGGAGATGTCGCTATTGGTTATTCATTTAGGGATAATTATGGTGTTACCTCAATTGGAGCAACTTTAACGGTTACTGTAAAGCCGAACACGCCTCCCACAGTGGCTGATATTTCAAAGAGCGGGCCTGAGGATCAAATCATAACATTTGCTGCAACAGATTTTACGTCAAAATATACAGACAGTGAGTCGGATCCTTTAGTTAAGGTGAAAATAGGGTCATTGCCACCAAACGGTGTTTTAAAATTAAATACAAGTAATATTACTATCGGACAGGAAATTCTACTTGCAGATCTGGGTAAAATTACCTTTGTGCCGAATTTAAATTGGAATGGATCCACAAGCTTTTTTTGGAATGCTTCCGACGGAGGAAACTATGCACCTGGAAACGTATTGGTAACAATTGATATCACAGCGGTCAACGATGCTCCGACGGTTGCTAACATAACAAAATCAGGTACAGAAGATACTCCATTGCCTTTTTCCGAATCTGATTTTGATGCAAAATTCACTGATCCAGACGGAGAAAGCTTATATCAAGTTAAGTTTAAAAGCCTTCCTGCAAATGGAACTCTCAAGTTAAACGGGGTAAACGTGGCTGTTGGGGATTTTACTAAAAAATCAGCTATGGCTAATTTGGTATTTATTCCAAATGCCAACTGGAATGGTACTACGAGTTTTACGTGGAACGGCTCAGATCTAAGCTCTACTTATGCAGCTGCAGATGCTACTGTGAACATCACTATCAATGCTGTAAATGATGCCCCTGTTGCATACCGTATTTATAAAACAGGAACGGAAGATACTCAACTGGCATTTAGTGCCACCGATTTTACTTCAAAGTTTTCTGACGTTGACGGTAATTCGATGACTAAAGCCAAGATCGTAAGCCTTACTGCTAATGGAACTCTTAAGTTAAATGGTGTAGATATTCTAGCAGGACAGGAAATTTTAACGGCGGATTTGTCGAAAGTTACTTTCACTCCTAATGCTAACTGGAATGGAGTAACCACGTTTGACTGGAATGGGCACGATGGAACTTCTTATGCTGTTAAAGATTCACTTGTCCAAATTACAATCGGTGGGATAAATGATATTCCTACTGTTGCTGATTTCAGTAAAGTAGGGCCGGAAGATACACCTATCGAATTTGCGGCAACTGATTTTTCAACGAAGTTTTCAGACATTGATAACAATGTGTTGAATAAAATAAAAATAGTAAGCCTGCCAGCGAATGGAGCTCTAAAACTAGCCGGCGCAACTATTGCGACTGGACAGGAAATAGCGGCAGCTAACTTAGCTAATATCACATTTATGCCAACTGCCGATTGGAATGGCAATACCAGCTTCCTTTGGAACGGCTCTGATGGTAGTGCCTACGCTGTTTCAAATGCAACGGTAAGTATTAAGATAGACGCGGTAAATGACTTGCCTATCGTTAGTTATAATAAAGTATCCGGTATTGAGGATATGCCGATCGCTTTCGATCCAATACATTTCAAAAATTCATTTACTGATGCAGATGGAGATGTGTTAGTCAGAATCAAGATTGCAAGCCTTCCACTTAATGGAATCTTGCGATTTAATGGTGTCACAGCTACTATTGGTGAAGAGATAACGACTGCTGATATTTCTAAGCTAACATTCGAGCCGTCTCTTAATTGGAATGGAAATACCTCGTTTCTATGGAATGGAAGCGATGGAACTGCCTATGCCAATTCTCATAAGGGCGCAAATGGCATCCTTGTGTCCTCTCCCAATGCACAGATGTCGATAGCCATTTCACCTGTAGATGACCCTGCAATAATTAATAGTGTAGCGAAGAGCGGGCCGGAAGATGTTGCAATTCCTTTTACCTCAGCAGATTTTGTTTCTAAGTTTGTTGATGCAGATGGGCCTCTTGTAAAAATCAAAGTGTATAGCCTGTCAGCTAATGGCACACTAATGTTTAGAAGTGTACCGGTTGCTACCGGCGCCGAAATTCTTGTTTCAGATTTGGCGAACCTAAGCTTTGTACCAAATCCTAACTGGAATGGTACAACTGGTTTTAAATGGGATGGTTTTGATGGGGCAAATTATACAGCATTGGGAGCATCTGTAATCATCACTATTTCACCTCTGCAAGATGTCCCTAAATTAGAAAGTATAACCAAATCGGGAACTGAAGATACTCCACTTGCTTTTAGTGCATGGGACTTTACTTCAAAATTTAACGACACAGATAACGAAGCGCTTACAAAAGTTAAAGTGCTAACATTGCCAACTGATGGGCTCTTAAAGCTCAACGGCGTAAATGTTACAGCAGGGCAGGAGATCTTGGTTGTCGAGCTAAATAATTTGAGTTTCACTCCAAATATTAACTGGAACGGTTTTACTGCATTTAACTGGAATGCTTCAGATGGCACAGATTACGCGCTGAATTATGTAGAAGCGCGAATTACTATTAATCCTGTTGACGACCCGGCTGTTTTAACAGATATTGTTAAGTCTGGCAACGAAGACGCAATTATAACTTTTACAGATGCAGATTTTAGAGCCAACTTTGCCGATCCAGATGGTGGCCTTACAAAAATAAAAATTCTTACACTCCCCGCTAATGGAGCTTTAAAGCTTGACGGAGCCTTGGTTGCCCTGGGAGATGAAATTTCCGCCAAGCTTCTAGATAAAATAACATTCACTCCAAAAGCAGACTGGAATGGAAGTACAAGTTTCGGCTGGAATGGTTCCATCGATGTTCTGTATGATACCCCCGGAGCGAATGTGCTCATTACCGTAAGTCCTCTTAGTGATAAGCCGGTAATATCAGATTTTACTAAAAACGGCATTGAAGATACCCCGCTTGTATTTGCCGCTTCAGATTTTACTATCAGGTTTACAGATGCAGATGGAGATGCATTAACCAAAATTGTTGTTAATACCCTTCCAGCAAACGGAATTTTGAAGTTAAATGGTGTTGCAGTTACGCAAGATCAATCGATTGATGCCTTGAATCTCGGTAACCTTACATTTGTTCCAGATGCCAACTGGCATGACCACACGAGTTTTGAATGGGAGGCTTTTGATGGTACTGAATATTCAACTACAAAAGCTAAAGTTAATATTTTAATAGACGGAGTTGATGATCCATCTACGCTTACTCCTTTTACAAAAAATGGGCAGGAAGATACTCCGGTGCCATTTATTGCAGCCGACTTTACAAGCAATTTCAGTGATGTTGACGGCGGATTGCGAGTAGTGAAAATAATCAGCCTTCCATTGAATGGAACTTTAAAGCTAGGTGTTACAAATATCACTGCTGGGCAAGAGGTATCTTTAGCGGAGCTTCCTAATATTTCTTTTGTTCCAAGCGTTAATTGGAATGGTTCGACATCATTTAGCTGGAATGCAACACAGGGAGGAGCTAGTTCTTCCTATGCCGGGGTTGACGCTAATACAGACATTATCATTTCACCGGTAAATGATGCCCCGTTACTGACTAGCTTCCCTAAATCAGGTCAGGAAGACTCTCCGGTAGCATTTACTCCAACGGATTTTACGTCACATTTTAGAGATGTAGATAGGGATGCTTTAAGATATATTAAGATTATAAGCGTGCCATCAAATGGCACGCTTAAATTAAATGGTATTGCGGTTGCAGCAGGGCAGGAGGTTTTTCCTTCAGATCAATCTTTCCTTAACTTCGATCCAGATGCGAACTGGCATGGTACCACAACTTTTAAATGGAATGCGTTTGATGGTACTGCTTATGCTGTAACAGATGCAGAAGTAAATATTAAAATCGATCCCATTGATGACCCTGCTACAGTTTCTGATTTTACTAAATCCGGACAGGAAGACACAACACTGCCCTTTACAGTGGCAGGTTTTACAAGCCGATTTAATGATGTCGATGGCCCACTCGTCGATGTTAAAATAATCAGCGTTCCGCTAAACGGTAAACTAAAACTGAATGGTGTTGATATCGTTTCAGGGCAGGTTATCTCAACTGCCAGCTTGGCTAATATCACATTTGTTCCAGATCCAAACTGGAATGGCACTACAAGCTTCCAATGGAACGCTACAGATGGTACAGCTTATGCGGCCATTGATGCTACTGCAACAATTAATATTTCTTCAATAAATGATGCTCCTGTTGTTTCCGACTTCAGTAAGTCCGGGCCAGAGGATGTTACTTTGGCCTTTCAGCTATCTGATTTTACCTCTCACTTTAGCGATGCGGATGGAGGCCAGTTAACAGAGATACGTATTGAAAGTTTGCCAGCGAATGGAACATTGAAGTTAACGGGATCGTCAGCGTACAATTTGTCGGTTGGTACCGAAATAAATGCGGCAGATTTAGCCAACCTTGTTTTTGTTCCAAATGCAAACTGGAATGGAATTACCAAATTTAAATGGAAAGGTTTTGACCTAGACTGGTCGCTTGCAGATGCAGAGGTAACTGTCAATATTACGACGGTAGATGACCCGGCTGCAGTTGTCGGATTTACTAAAAGTGGGCCAGAAGATGCTACGATATCCTTTTTAGCCTCTGACTTTACCACAAAGTTTAGTGATGCTGACGGGGCCTTGGCGAAAGTTAAAGTCACTAGCCTTCCTGCAAACGGGAAATTGAAACTAAGTAGTACTAATGTAACGATAGGGCAGGAAATTGTATTGGCCGACCTTGCAAATATTACTTTTGTTCCAGATGTGAATTGGAATGGCTCAACCAACTTTACTTGGAATGCCACCGAAGGCACCAATTATGCAGCAGTAGACGCAAGGGTTGATATTACCATAAATGGTGTAAATGATCTGCCGTCAGTAAGGAATTTCTTTAAATCTGGCACAGAGGATGCAATATTAATTTTTACCAGCAGTGATTTTACCACAAGATTTACAGACACTGACAATGATTTGCTTACCGCGGTGAAAATAGTAAGCTTGCCTGCTGATGGTAAGTTAAAATTGAATGGTGTGAATATCGCGTCTGGCCAGACCATCCCGGAAGCAAGTCTGGCTAACATCACATTTGTTCCTGATGCTAACTGGAATGGTACAACAGTATTTAATTGGAATGCTATTGATGGTACAGTCTACGCCTTAACTGATGCAACCGTAACCATTACGATATCTGCCCAGCCAGACGCTCCAGTAATTTCAGATATTAATAAAACGGGAAAGAAGAATAAGCCGATTACATTTTCAGATGCGGATTTTACATCTCAATTTATTGATCTGGATAACGATGCTTTAAATAAGATAAAAATTACCAACCTTCCCGCAGACGGCACACTGAAGTTAGATGGAACTGCTACCTTGATTAATCAGGAAATACTATTCGCGGATCTATCTAAGTTGAGTTTCGAGCCTTCACTCGATTGGTTTGGAAGTACTTCATTCGACTGGGAAGCTACCGACGGTGCACTATATTCATCTGGTGCCAAAGTAAACATTAAAGTCAATGATGTTCTCCCACCAACAGCAGTTCATGACAACAAAGTTGTGAATGCCAATATGCCTGAAGCAATTAATGTACTGCAAAACGATGTAGAGGGCGATTTGAGCATTAATCCTTCTTCAGTTGAAGTAATTTCTAAGCCATTAAATGGCCAGGCTAAAGAAAATGCGGATGGAACTATTACCTATAGCCCTAAAAATAATTTTATAGGTTCCGATTCTTTTACCTATCAGGTTAAAGATACAGATGGAATTCTTTCAAATATCGCTACCGTAACGATAATAGTTGCCGGGGTACAGCTAACCAACGTATTCACCCCTAACGGCGATGGTAAAAACGACACCTTCGTTATCGTTGGCCTTGAAAATTTCGACAATGCAGACCTGGCTGTATACAACCGCTGGGGCAATGAGGTGTACCGTAATAGTAATTATAAAAACACTTGGGATGGTGACGGGCTAAATGATGGAACCTATTACTATATTCTTAAGGTGAAAAAAGGAAGCAATCAGGAAACACGCAAAGGATGGACATTAATAAAGCGCAATTAACTACATGGCTAAATATAAAATAATAGTTGTTTGTATAGTAATGCTTTCGGCCTTCAAACCGATAAGAGCACAACAAAACATCCAGTTTACACAATACATATTTAATTCTTTAAGCGTAAATCCTGCCTACGCAGGCTATAAGGAAGAGTGGTTTGCCCAAATGGCTTTAAGAAGTCAATGGGTAGGGGTTAAAGATGCACCCCAAACCGGACAGGTTTCTATCGATGGTGTGCTTGATCCGATAAATAAGCGGCTGGGTGTGGGATTGGTAATAAATGCGGATCAGCTGGGAGCACAATCTGCTAATTCGGCCTATCTTAATTTTGCCTACCGTTTACGGCTAAATTCTGATGACACTCGCCGGCTTACTTTTGGCTTAGGTGCCGGTGTAACTCAATATGGATTGGATTATAGCAAACTAAGCCCTATTGACGCTAACGATCAAACTGTTTCATCCGGGGTTGATGACAGCTTTATTCCTGATGTCCGCTTTGGAGTCTATTACTCAAGCCCGAAATTTTACATTGGAGCTTCAGGTATGGACCTTCTTTCTGCATCGAGTCTAAAAGGCGTTTTCGGAGAGTCTGGCTCTAATTTAAACTTAAAACACGACAGGCACCTTTATCTTATGTCAGGTTTACTTTTTGACTTAAACGAAGAAGTTAAATTGCGCCCAAGCTTTTTAGTAAAGGAAGATTTCAAAGGCCCAACCAGTATCGACATAAACTCGATGATAATTTTTAGGGATAAGTTTTGGGTTGGTGCTTCTTATCGCTCAGGCGCAAAGATTTGGAAAAAGGATTATAGCGAAGGCAAGAATGTCAGCGATCTGAATTCTGTTTCTGGGGTGGTTCAATTTTATGTTAGCCGCAAACTTCGTCTGGGATATTCGTATGATTATGCCTTAAGTCAGCTTAGTAGCCAATCCAGCGGTTCGCACGAAATATCGTTAGGGCTCACATTTCCTAAACATGCAACACGATTATTAAGCCCGCGATTCTTTTAAAGTATAACTACAGAAGGTAATATAATGGAGGCTTAGTCTGGCATCAATGATGTGTAGGCTAAGCCTTCTGCTTTATTATTAAAAATCTAATCGGGGCATTTCTAAGCCTTAAATCCGTTTAATTGATTAATTATCCGTTGCTGCAGATCATCATCCAGATTTCCTGAATTGTGGCCAACTATCCAGCCTCCATCTTCAGTAGCCACAAATTGAGCAAGGCTTTTGTCTTTTTGGAATACCTGGTAGGTGTCTGTTCCTGTTTCATTTTCCACCTGGTAATCTGCAAAAGAGCCATCTTTAAGCAATACTTGTATATCGAACTTTTCCATACCAATAAACAACAGGTAGCCTTGCCGCTGGTTTTAGAAATTTAGGATTGAAAGGCCATTTAATCTTGCAGCAAATGAATCCAAATAATTGAAACTTTCGTTTCCTCGCTTCGTATTAATTTCCTCTGAGTTGTATGAACTAATCTACACAATGCGTATGTTTCATTGATTATTTCTCGGTAACAAGGGAGGGGTTGTTAACTTGAAAACTGAAGAGTTTTTTGATATTTCAAGCGATTTGTTTTGCATTATAAGCTTCGATGGGATCTTTAAAAGAGTAAATCGGGCATTATGCAGCTCGGTGGGCTATTCAGCAGCCCAAATGGTTTCGCAGTCTATATTTTCATTTATACATCCCGCAGATAGCCAGCGTACCCGCGAGTATATTGATAATATTTCCGGGAACACCGGATTATTCGAGAATCGATATCAATGCTCAGATGGCCGTTACAAATGGTTTTCCTGGAACTTTACCCTCGTGCCTGGTCAAAAGCTTGTTTATGCGTCTGCCCGCGATATCACCAATGAAAAGAAGCTGGAAGAAAATCTTCAGCAAATTGTCATAGAAAATAAAGCTCGCGAAGAGAAAATAGCCTTGAATGAAAAGCGTTTCAGAAGCCTGGTGCAATCAGGGTCAGATATGATTGCCTTGCTTAATCCTGACGCAACCTACCAGTATGTTAGCCCAACTGTGCTTAAGCTGGGTTACTCAATGGAATTTTTAATAGGCAAGTCCCCCTTTGAATTTATCCATCCCGATGATTTAGATACCGTATCAGAGGCATTTTGCAAGGTACTTTACCAGTCGGAGCTCGAAATTCCAATTTTTCGCTTTAAAGACGCAAATAATCAGTGGAGGTATATTAGCGCAATTGCGACAAATAGATTAACAGACCCTGCGGTTAACGCCATAATTGTTAATTCAAGAGATATTACCGAAAATATTCTGCAGGAAACTGAGCGGCAACGTGCAATACAGCGAACCCAAAATCTTATTGATAATTTTACCGAAGGCTATATCTTAATTAATAAGTACTGGACAATTATCAACTGTAATTCTAAAGCTGCAAAGCTGTTGAACTCAACACAGGAAGCCCTTTTAGATAAATGCTTATGGCGAATGTTTCCCGAGGGAAATAACAGGGCATTTTATTACCAATATAAAAGAGCATTGAACGAAAATGTTTCGGTTCGTTTTGAAGAGCACCTTAGTTCAATAAGCAAATGGTTCGAAATAACAGCTTACCCATATCAGGACGATTTAACTGTATTTTTCAAAGATATTACAGAAGCAAAAACGCAGGAATTAACCCTCAAGCTTGAAAAAGATGTACTTCAGATGAATACATGCTCAGGGAATTGCCTGCAATCTACTATCGGGCATTACCTGGAAGGGTTATTTAAAATTTATCCAGGAATGTATTGCGCCGTAAATCAGGTACGGGGAAACAAGATCTATCCGCTTTCTGCCCCTTCCATGCCGGCTGCTTATGCTAAGATATTTGAAGAAGGGATTGCTATCAACGCCAATTCGCACTGCTGCGGCATTGCAGTAGATAAGAAAGAATGTGTAGTGGTGCCAGATATTGCCAGTCATCCAGACATGGCACAGTTTAAAGAATTTGCATTAGCCAATGGATTAAAATCATGCTGGTCTATTCCTGTTATTAACGAAAAAAAGGATGTAATAGCCGTTCTCGCGGTTTTTTATAATAGGCTAAAAGAACCAAGCGTTGCTGAACGCGAGTTAATGAACCGGGTTGCAACTTTTACCCAGGTTTTGATCGAAAGCAATAATATTAAGGAACACCTTAAAATGAGTAGCGAACGGTATAAACTTGTTACCCTTGCTTCCAAAGATGCCATTTATGACTGGGATATTACCTCCGACAAACTTTACTGGGGAGAAGGCTTTGAGCGCATCTTTGGCTATAAAGAGGCTATTACAAATATCGGTTGGTGGGGGCAGCGTATTCACCCCGAAGATAAAGAGGACGTCCACTTGTCTTTAAACGAAGCACTTGATGATCCTGAACAAAAGCTTTGGCATGCAGAGTACCGCTTCTTAAAAGCCGACAATACCTATGCTTATATTACTGAGAACGGTTTTGTTATCCGTGCCCTTTCGGGAAAAGCCATACGTATGGTGGGGGCAATGCAAGATCACACTAAAGTGTACGAACACCAGTATCAGGTACTGAAACAAAATAACACACTCCGGGAAATCGCCCAAATTAACTCGCACCACATCAGGAAACCACTGGCAAATATTTTAGGGCTCATATCTACAATTAAAGGAGCAGAAGTGTCTGAAGTAGGGGAGCTTATTGGCTTGCTTGAAACCAGCGGGCAAGAATTGGATGAAATTACCCGCGAAATAGCTAAAAAAACCTATTCCTGATAATCGTTTTTTACTATATAATACTGAATTTTGATTTTCAGCATTATTTCACTAACGTATTTGGAAAAGTATTCTTTTTATTTAAGGCTGCCCTTCAGTGTTTTATTAGTAGGATTTCTGTTGATATATTCAGCAGCGAATACTTTTGCCCAAAATTTCAGGCTGGAAGTACAATTCACTCCAACCAATCCCACCTTACAAAAGAAAATCAGGTTGGCTGAAAAGTATCCCGATAGCGTTTCTCTTAATAAAAAGGTAGCGCAGATTATGGCTCAGGTAAGGCAGAATGGATACCTGCTGGCCGAAAACCATTTGCTCTGGAAGAATTCGCTGGCCATTCTTAGCATTACGTTAAACAACCAATTTCATCTCTCAGGTATAACAAACGGAAATATTGCTCCATCAGTTCTTCAGGATGCAGGGTTCTCCGACCGCTTATTTTCCGGAGTAAAGTATAACCCCTCAGAGATTGAAAACCTGATCAGCCGGATATTAAAAAGCTATCAGGACAGCGGTTACCCATTTGCCGAGGTATCCCTGGATAGTGTTCGACTGGATAAAAATCAGATAAGCGCGAAACTTTACTCTTCGCCGGGACTGCAATTTCAATTCGATACCCTACGGATTGTAGGCAATGTTAAAATTTCGAGATCATTTTTGCAGTCGTTCCTCGATATTAAAACCGGCGCATTGTATAATGAGTCAACTATTCAAACGATTGAAGAAAAGCTTCAGGAACTAAATTTTGTTATAAGTGCCAAGAAACCTGATGTGTCGTTTTTTGACAATAAAGCCAGCCTTACGCTTTACCTGAATAAGCAAAATGCCAGTCAGTTTGATGGCATTCTCGGTTTTCTTCCGGATAACCAAACAGGAAAATTACAGCTTACCGGAGATATAAGGCTTCACTTGCAAAATGCGTTTAAAAGGGCAGAAACATTAAAGTTCAATTTTAAGGGGCTGCCGTCAAAAAGCCGCGAATTGGATCTGGGCGCTGATTTATCAGAATTATTCTCCAGCCCCCTAGGTGCCGAACTTAGTTTTAACCTGTTTAAGCAAGACACAAACTTCCAAAATGTAAATTTCCGGGCTGGCTTAAGCTACCGCACAAGCCACGGAGTATTAAGCGCCTTCTTATCAACACGCTCAGGCGCTCCAGTTGCTTCGCTAGACACATTGAGTGCTTCCGTGCCTCTATTCGCTAATGTCAATGTGGTTAGTTATGGGGCTGGCTGGCGGTTCAATTCCTTAAATTCTCAGGCTGTTCCAACCCGCGGCATGCGTATAAGTTTTGAGGCAGAAGCCGGTAAAAAAGAAATAAAAGCAAGCTCGATTCCACCTGAAGTTCTGGATAGCGTTCAAGTTAAATCGAGCCAATATAGAATGAACAGCACTGCCGAGTTGTATACATCTCTTTCGAAAAGAAGTGTTTTAAAGTTCGGAAATCAAACAGGGTTGCTCATGGGACGCAGCTTTTTCGAAAACGAGCTATATCGCCTGGGTGGATTTAACAGCATCAGGGGATTTGACGAACAGTCAATTCTGGCAACTAATTATTCGATCTTTTCCGGAGAATATAGGTTACTGATAGAGAATAAATCTTTTCTTTTTGCCTTTATCAATCAGGGCTTTGTAAGAAAATCAATCATTAAAGAAACCAAAAGAGATTTCCCCCTCGGTTTTGGAGCAGGCCTTACGTTAGAAACAAAAGCTGGAGTGTTTTCATTAAGTTATGCTTTAGGAAAACAAAAAGATAATCCACTAAATTTGCAAGGCGGAAAAATACACTTCGGCTTAGTTACCTTATTCTAAAAAATGTATAATAGGTTTTGGTTTGTAATACTTCTTATTTGCTTTTCAGCATTAACAGTTGCTGCTCAAACCGACACTTTAGGGCCCACTATAGAACCTGAGCCCTCCAGTTCACAAACTTTTAGGTTCCGCGACTCCGCCACACTGGCCAGGTGGATGGCCCGTCAAGATTCCATCCGGTTTGCGCAGGATTCATTGCGGGCAATTGGAGACTCTTTAAGCATGGTTTATATCGTCAGGCCCGATCCATTCCGTCCTAACCGCTTCCTCGACAGCCTCATGGAACTATACCAGGTAAAGAATCTTAACTTCCAGGAATGGGCAATCAAGTTTCCAAAAAAAGCCCAAAAGTATGATGAAGGCAAAGCCAGAAAAAAAGGTGAATCATGGGTTATTGGCTTCTTATTTCTATTGTTGGCGTTGTTTGCTATTTTGAGAAATTTCTTCTCAAAAGAACTATTTGCTATCATACAGGCATTTTACAGCAACCGGATACTTGGGCAGATTAATAAAGAGGAAAAGTTTTTTAATTCCTGGCCTTTTGTGTTTTTATACATTCTTTTTGGGTTCACTATCGGCATGTTTTTATATCAATGTGGAGAGTACTTTCAGCTCTCGTATGATTACAATGGTATAGTATGGTTCCTGCGCCTTTCGGTTGCTGTAATACTTGCATATACATTAAAAGTGCTTATTGTTGCATTGCTGGGCTTCCTCTTTAAGGCCCAGAAAATGGCCAAAGAATATATATCAATTTTATTTTTAAGTTATTTTAATGGAGCGCTACTGTTTTTGCCTCTTGTTATAGGTATTAGCCTTACGCCTTCACGGTATGCTTTATTTTATATCTATCTATCATTCATGCTCATAGCATGTGTGTACTTTTTTCAATTCCTTCGGGCCATCAATAATATTTTATCGGGGTATAAGTTTCCTTTAATGTATTTATTTATCTATCTTTGTGCCCTCGAAATTTGCCCATTATTAATATTATTTAAGGCTTTAAGATTTTAAAGAATTTATGCAGTCAACAGATGCAAGAAAAAAGAAAGTAAAGAGTATTTTGGTAACATTGCCTAAGCCGGATACTGAAAAATCTCCTTATTATGATCTTGCTAAGAAGTACAATGTAAAGGTTGATTTCCGCTCTTTTATACATGTAGAGGGCGTGCCCGCTAAGGATTTCCGGAAGGAAAAAATTAACTTGCCTGACTATACTGCAGTGATTTTTACGAGTCGTAATGCGGCAGACCACTTTTTTCGGATATGCGAAGAAATGCGTTATGAAGTGCCAACTGAATTGAAGTATTTCTGCCTTTCTGAAAATATTGCATTATATCTTCAAAAATATATTCAATACCGTAAGAGAAAAATTTTCTTTGGAAAACAAACGGCTGCTGACCTGGCAGAAGTGTTGAAAAAACATGCAACAGAGAGATTTCTTTATCCTTGCTCTGATGTTGCCGCCGAAGAGACTCAAAAGTTTCTTCAGGAGAATGGATATAATTTTACGCCCGCGGTGCTGTTTCGTACCGTTTGCAGCGATCTATCAGACTTGCGCGAAGTTTTTTACGATATTATCGCATTCTTCAGTCCCTCAAGCATTCAGTCTCTTTATAAAAACTTTCCAGATTTTCAGCAAAACAATACCCGAATTGCTGCTTTTGGAGCCAGTACGCAAAAAGCTATTCTTGAACGCAACCTAATTTTAGACGTTCCAGCGCCAATGCCTAATGCACCAAGTATGACTATGGCAATTGAGCAATACATCAAACAAGTAAATAAGTAAAAAAAACTCTGTTTGTTGAAAAAACAAATTTGTGGAAACATTGTCCAGTATATACCCGTATCAGGGGTTGTACTATGCAAAAAATTAACCCCAACATATAAGTTGATTACATAATTGTAGGCTGGGTTTAATTTTTTATGTTGTAAATAAGTTTTTTCAATATATTAGGACAGTTTTTGCAAGTATTACTATCTAAGTTACAATGAGAAAAATTTACGTTATAGCTCTTGCTGTAATTGCAGCAGCAATAAGCGGGTGTGGACGGGCTGCGAATGGTGAGCTTGTTGGTGTTCGTAGTAAACGAGTCCCAACGACTCAAATCCCTCTTGGAATGGTTTATATTCCAGCCGGGACTTTTGTAATGGGGCAAACAGATCAGGATATAACGTTTGCTCAAATTGCTCAGAATAAACAAGTTACAATTCCTGCGTTCTTTATGGACGAAACGGAAATTACCAATAGTGAATACAAGCAGTTCGTAAATTGGGTACGTGATTCTATCGCTATTACTGATTATTTAAAAGATGATCAGTACTATGTTAAGCCAAAGGGTAAGGGAGCTGCAGCCAATACCAGTGCTGATGCTGCTAAATACATCGACTGGAAAAAGGTTGGCAATGGCTCGACAATCTGGGGCAATAAGAAGAAGGGCAATACCAATGCATCCAAATTGCAGGAAATGTATTACCAGGGCGAAGATAAGATTTTGGGTAAGAATGAGTTAGATGTACGCTTATTGAAGTACAACTTCGCAATAATGCTGCAAAGTGAGGCCGCGAAAAACCGCTGGAACAAAAGCAGGAAACGCTCGGATAATATTCTGAGAGATACCGTTGCAATTTATCCGGACACGTTAGTTTGGTTGGCGGATTTTGCCTATGCGCAAAACGAGCCTCTTGTTGAAGGCTATTTTTCGCACCCGTCATTCCAGAATTATCCTGTAGTTGGAGTAACATGGAGGCAGGCCCGCGCATTTACTGTATGGCGTACCCGCTTGTACGAGAACTATGCAATCAGCCGGGGAATGCCATCAAGCCGTTTGCCTTTCGAATTGCCAACAGAAGCTGAATTTGAATATGCAGCGCGTGGAGGAAGGATTGGAAATGATTACCCATGGGGCGGCCCTTATATTAGAAATGCCAAAGGCTGTTTAATGGCGAATTTTAAGCCTGGCCGGGGTAATTACATTGACGATGGTGGCCCATATACCGTAAATGTCAAATCATATTTTCCGAATGATTTCGGCTTGTATAACATGGCCGGAAATGTGGCAGAGTGGACCAAGTCAGCATATGATGAATCTGCATCGACATTTGTTCACGATTTGAGCCCAACTTTCAATTATGAAGCGAAAGCTAGCGACCCTGAAGTAATGAAACGTAAAGTTATCAGGGGTGGTTCCTGGAAGGATATCGGTTATTTCCTTCAAAACTCTTCAAGAGCTTTTGAATACCAGGACACAGCAAAATCATATATCGGCTTCCGCTGCGTAACCAAGTTCGCCGGAAGGGATATCAGGGATAAAAATTAATGGTCTCTCAATATTTCTCATCAAAAATCCTTTATTATTAATTCGTAAAAATCATGGCTGGAAAGAAAAAATCAGATTTGTTGCACGTTGCAATCTCATGGGGTGCAAGTATCGTAATCATTGGAGCACTATTTAAGATCCTTCACCTTGGTGGTGTTTGGGGTAATTATATGATTGGAGCTGGACTTGGAGTAGAAGCATTTTTATTCTTCTTAACAGGTTTCTTCCCTCCAAAACCCGATCCGGAATGGCATAAAGTTTACCCTGAGCTAGCGGAAGATTATGCCGGTGAATTGCCAAAGGCAACTGTACGCCAGACAAAAACTGATTCGCCAAACTCAACTGCCGCTTTAGACAAAATGCTTGCCGACGCTAAAATTGGCCCTGAGTTGATAGATAGCTTAGGAACAGGCTTACGTACTTTCGGCGATAAAGTAGCTGCTATTTCCACTACGGCTGATGCTGCTACCGCTACCGTTGAATTCTCTAATAAAGTGAAAGGTGCAAGTAATGGTTTTGATAAATTAAGTAATGCATTTGAAAAAGCTTCGGCCAACCTTTCTGAAATGGCTAGTGCAAGTGTAGATTCTAAAGCATATCATGAGCAAGTAAACAATCTTGCCAAGAACCTGTCTGCATTAAATGCGGTGTATGAATTAGAGCTTCAAGATTCAAGTGCACACTTAAAATCGATGAATAAGTTCTATCAGAACCTTTCGTTGACAATGCAGAACTTCAACGAGTCATTGGATGATTCTAAACAATTTAAAGACGAGGTTAACCGCCTTGCTAAAAACTTGTCTTCTTTAAACTCTGTATATGGTAACATGCTATCAGCAATGAACCAGCCACGTGTTTAATGTCTTTTTAAGTAATAGTATAAATTTAAAAACGAATCCTTAAAAACAGATCATGGCAGGAGGTAAAGAATCCGCAAGGCAGAAGATGATCAATATCATGTATTTGGTATTGCTCGCTATGCTTGCACTAAATGTTTCAGACACGATATTGAATGCTTTTAAGAACATCAATGATAGTTTGCAAACATCACGTAAAAATGTTGACAATAGCGTAAGCCAGCTATTTGCAGCATTTGAACAAACAAAATTAAAAGATGAGCCTGCAAGGGCTAAGCCGATTTATGAAAACGCTAAAAAGGCGCAGGCTATTGCCAGTGAGCTTAATACTTATATAGAAGGGCTTAAAACAGAGTTTACCAACGCAGGCCAGGGAATCAGCCCGGAAACAGGCGACTTGGTTGAACGTTCTAACCTGGATATTGCACCTGATATTATGGTGAACAAGAAAAAGGGTGAAGAGTTGCAAAAGCGTATCAATGATACGCGTGAAAAACTTCTTGCACTTTTAGATCCAAAAGAGCGTGGAAATGTGACTTTCTCTTTAGAGGCTAAAGACCCTGAGAAAGCAATTAACGGAAAGAAAAGATGGGTTGACATTAACTTCGGGGAAGGTACTCCTTTAACCGCAGCAATGACAATCTTGAGTAAAATTCAGTCTGATGCAAAAAATGCAGAATCTGATGTAGTAAAGAGGATTTTTGGTAAAATGGATCAGGCAGTTGTTAACCTGGATAAATTTGCAGCTGTTGCTGTTGCACCTACTTCTTACGTTATTCAAGGGCAGCCATATACTGCAGAAGTGTTCTTAACTGCTTACGATTCAAGGGCGAATCCTTCAATTACTGTAAATGGTTCAAGCCTGTCGGTAAAAGATGGAAGAGGTATGTACCAAACGATTGCTAGCGAAGGTATGCACTCATGGGTTGGTAGAATCCGTGTAAAACAAACAGACGGAACGTTCAAGGAGTATACGACTCCTGAGCAAAAATTCCAGGTGGCACGCCCTTCGGCGGTAGTATCTCCAGATAAAATGAACGTATTTTATATCGGAGTTCCTAACCCGGTTTCTGTGTCTGCTCCAGGTATTCCGAAAGAGAACCTTAAAGTTAGCATGAGTTCAGGAAGCCTGTCTGGCTCAGCCGGGAAATATGTGGCTACTGTTAGTTCTGCTGGAACTGTAAATGTTACCGTTTCTGCAGAAATTAATGGAAAAACTCAAACAATTGGTGCAACAGAATTCCGCGTTAAACGTATACCTGACCCGGTTGCCAAGTTCGCAGGAAAAACCGGTGGTAAAATGGCATCAGTTGTGATTAAATCTCAAGACAGATTGTTTGCAGTGCTCGAGAACTTTGATTTCGATGCAAGTTTTAAAGTTACAAGATTTAATATGTTAGTGCAGAAGCCTCGTGCGGATGCAGCTCAATATCAGGGTAATGGAAATACCTTAAGCCCCGAAATGCGTTCAGCGCTTTCTGGTGTTACTCCTGGCTCAACTGTTGTATTCTATAATATCATAGCAGTAGGCCCTGACGGCGGGCAGCGTGAATTAAACTCAATTGCTTTAAGCGCAAACTAAAAAGGGAAATTTATGAAGAGGATATGCTTTATTTTGCTAGTAGGGATGATAAGTGGGGGAGCGTTCGCCCAAAAGGCTAAACCAAAAAGTACAGTCAAAAAGAAGCGTGTGGCTACGGTGGCGCCGGCTCCAACGCCGGTACCAACTCCGACACCGGATCCTACTCCCACTCAAGCCCCCGCAAGCTCGGCTAAAGTGCTTCCTCAATCAGAGAGGCCTATAGACGGGTATTTTAAAAGGGATAATATTTTAAATGCAAGGGTTACGCCTTATGCTAATCTGCGAGAGTCTGACGTGATGTTTAAAAAACGCGTATGGCGTGAAATAGACTTACGTGAAAAAATGAATTCTGTACTAGCTTCGCCTAAGGCTCGCTTAATTGATGTAATCATGAGCGCAGTTATGGCAGGGGAATTAACCGCATACAACGCAGCGAGTACTAAAGACGACAGGGGAGGTGATGAGTTTTCGTCAATACTGAAGCCTGAGCAGGCTTTGGCAAAATTTGCCGACAGCGTTGTTGTTCCAGAGTTTAATGACAAAGGTGAGCAGATTGGGAGCCATATTGCCGCGGGGGAGTTCAATCCCGACAGCGTTGTTAGGTTTCAAATAAAGGAAGACTGGATTTTCGACAGGCAGCGTTCTATCTATGAGCCTCGTATCATTGGTATTGCACCAATGGTTAAAATCAGGGCAGCTGGTATGGACCTTGGCGAGCAACCGGCATTCTGGATCTATTTCCCTGAAGCAAGGCAAATATTTGTTACAAAAGAAATCGTTAGCCGTAATAATGATGCAACAGGCCTGAGTTATGACGATATGTTTATGAAGCGTTTGTTTACTAGCTATATCGTTAAAGAATCTAATCCTGAAGATTTAAGGATTAAAGACTATGCTCAAGGTGTTGATAAGCTTTATGAATCTGAAAGGATCAAAAAGCAGTTGCTGGATTATGAGCATGACTTGTGGTCATACTAAGAGAATTAATAGATAAGGAGATCCCCGGCTAATATTCAGCCGGGGATTTTTTGTTTATGTCAAAGTAATTGAGAATAGCTTTCGTTTGCTTTATGTTTAAAATGGACATAAGCTCAGCTTCGTTTGCCTCCCTGACTCTTTTTACCGATTTAAAATGTTTTAAAAGCTTTTCAGCGGAAGTTTTACCAATGCCAGGTATTCTTTCCAGTTCCGTTACCAAGGTGCCTTTATCGCGTTTATTTCTGTGAAACGTAATTCCGAACCTGTGAGCCTCATCACGTAACTGCTGGATGATCTTGAGGCTCTCTGATTTTTTATCGAGGTAGAGAGGATATTGGTCTCCTGGATAGAAAATCTCTTCCAGCCGTTTCGCAATTCCAATAACGGTGAGTTGGTTTTCTATTCCCAATAATTTCAGGCTTTTCAGTGCTGCAGAAAGTTGCCCCTTACCTCCATCGATGATAACCAGTTGTGGCAGAGGTTCCCCTTCCTCAAGCAAGCGTCGGTAGCGCCGAAACACCGCCTCTTCCATTGTTGCAAAGTCGTTAGGGCCTTCAACCGTTTTAACATTAAAATGCCTGTAATCTTTTTTGGAAGGTTTGGCATCTTTAAACACAACAATTGCGGAAACAGGATATTTACCTTGAAAGTTTGAGTTATCAAAGCATTCGATGTGTTTCGGAAGTTGATTCAGACGTAAGTCCTTCATCAGCTGGTTAAGTAGGCGCTCTGTTTTTAAGTCGGGGTTTAATTTTTCATATTGTTCCAGCTTTTCACGTTTAAAAAACATTACGTTCTTTTGGGAAAGTTCCAGCAACTTTTTCTTTTCCCCTAATTTAGGCACCGTAAATCTTATCCCAGGGCTTTCGAGTTCGATTTCAAAAGGTACAACGATTTCTTTTGAATGACTATTAAAACGGGTTCTGAATTCCGAAATCGCGAAAGAGAGCAGTTCTTCGTCACTTTCATCCAGACGTTTTTTAAGCTCAATCGTTTGTGTTTGTGTAATTGAACCATTCATCACTTTCAGGAAGTTCACAAATGCGTGTTTCTCATCAGATGCAATGCTGAACACGTCAACGTCTGAAATCGAAGAGCTAACTACTGTTGATTTACTCTGATATTTCTCAAGCAAGTCAAGTTGTCGCTTCAGCTTATGCGCTAACTCAAAGTCTAGATTTGAGACCGCTTCTTCCAGCGCGGCTTTTACCTTCCGGATTACTATCCCTGTTTTTCCGCAAAGGATGTCTTTGATATCTTCTATACTTTGGTTGTAATCTTCTTCAGATTGAAAAGCCTGGCAGGGCCCTTTACAGTTGCCTATTTGATACTCAAGGCACACTTTAAACTTGCCTGCGGCAATATTATCAGCAGAAAGAGGAAGGTTGCAAGTGCGTAGCGGATATATCTCTTTCACCAAATCAAGTATGGTATGCATCATACTAACAGATGCATAGGGGCCTAAATATTTTGAGCCGTCTTTTACAATCCTTCTGGTCCAGTAAATTCTCGGAAAACGCTCATTTTTGATAACAATCCATGGGTAGGTCTTGTCATCTTTTAGCATGATGTTGTACCGAGGCTGATGTTTCTTAATCAGGCTGTTTTCTAACAGCCAGGCATCGATTTCAGTATCAACAATGGTAAATGTGATATTGGCGATTTTGCTTACCAGA
>CBIHNR010000068.1:0-25314 GCA_966211215.1 uncultured Pedobacter sp. | reverse complement strand
GTAAACTAAAAATGGTTTAAATTCTAAAGATGCTTCAGATGCGTCAAAAGATAAAAACAACGATGGTTATACAAATATTGAAGATTACCTAAATAGCCTGGTAAATCTTGCAACTGTAAAACCGTAATTAAATAGCATTAGTTAGTTTGAGTATATAAATTGGTTATGGGGGCGCCAGCCCCCTTTTTTATGCCCAATAAAGCCACCCAGTATTAACCTCACAGCTCACAGCTGAAACCTCATACCTCATCCTCCAACACGCTAACATCTTACAATACCATGAAAAAATCATATAAAAAGTCTGATTAGCATGCGTTTATATTTGTTTATTAACTAAACCAACCAATAATTAATCAATACCTGTCAGGTTTCAAAAACCTAACAGGTATTGATTAATTAACAATTATTATAAACCGGGAAAACATAAACACACCACTTAAAATAAATGAAAAAATCATTAGTAATTATGGCATTGTTGGGTACAAACGCCGTTGCTTTTGCGCAGTACCCAACCATTCCGCCAGCACTTGAGAAGCAGGGAGATTCTGCACTGAATGTTGTTAAACGTTTATCAGATGAAGCCTGGCAAAAAGCTCTTCCAATTGTAGAGCGCGATGAGAAAAATGGAAAACCATTTGTTCCATGGGCATCAAAACCTTCAGATTTAAAACAATCGCCAATTCCAGCTTTTCCTGGAGCCGAAGGTGGTGGTGCTTATTCTTTCGGTGGTCGCGGAGGTAATGTATATGTTGTTACAAATTTAAATGATAGTGGGCCGGGTTCTTTCCGCCATGCTTGCGAACAAGGTGGCGCCCGTATCGTGGTGTTCAACGTAGCTGGAATAATTAAACTAAAAAGCCCTGTAATTATTCGGGCACCATATATTACCATTGCGGGGCAAACTGCTCCGGGCGACGGAGTTTGCATAGCTGGCGAATCCGTTTGGATTGATACTCACGATGTGGTTGTGCGTTTTATGCGTTTCCGCAGGGGAGAAACTGTAGTAACCCGCCGCGATGACGGCTTAGGAGGCAATCCTGTTGGTAATATCATGATTGACCACGTTTCCGCAAGTTGGGGCTTGGACGAAAACATGTCCATGTATCGCCACGTGTACGAAAGAGGTTCAGAGAAGCCACAAAAACTTCCAACAGTTAACGTAACTATCCAAAACTCCATATTTGCTGAAGCGCTGGATACTTATAACCACGCATTTGGAAGTACTATTGGAGGCTTAAACAGTACATTTATGCGTAACCTATGGGCTAATAACGTTGCCCGAAATCCATCGATTGGTATGTATGGCGATTTCGGTTTTGTTAACAACGTAGTATTCAACTGGTGGAACCGTTCAGCTGACGGTGGCGATAATAATTCCCTCTTCAACTTTATCAACAACTATTACAAACCAGGTCCGATTACGCCATTAGATAAACCGATTGGCCATCGTATCCTTAAGCCCGAAGCAGGCCGTTCACCCGATAAAAAGACTCTTTACGGACGCGTATACGCTAACGGAAATATTGTTGAAGGTAACGACAGGGTAACCAAAAACAACTGGGATGGTGGTATTCAGATTCAGGACATGCCAGATGCTGGCCGATATACCGACAGTATCCGCTCGAACAAACCATTCCCTATGGCTAAAGTTAATATCGTTCCAACCAAAGATGCATACTCTTATGTGTTAGCAAACGCTGGGGCAACCCTTCCAAAAAGAGATCCGGTTGATGCTCGTATTGTAGAGGAAGTGCGTACCGGAAAGATTGTATATACAGAAGGCGGGAAAACAGGCATTGGCAAAGAGTTTATCAAGCGCCGTTTGCCAGCAGACTCCTACAAACAGGGTATTATTAGCGACATTAGCCAGGTTGGCGGATATCCCGAATACAAAGGCACTCCATATAAAGATTCAGACAATGATGGCATGCCAGATAACTGGGAAACAAAAAACGGCTTAAACCCGAAAGACCCTACAGACGCCTCAAAAGATAAAAACAAAGACGGTTATTCTAACATTGAAGACTTCCTGAACAGTGCAGTTCTGGTTAAAAATGTTAAGCCTTGAAGATTTCTCATAACAACAATTAGGTTCGCTTTTTAGCGGTTTAGGGGAGCTATCTGGCTCCCCTTTATTTTTGAAATGAAAAAAGATTTTGGAACAGAAGTCGGTTGTACTGTTTATTCTGTCTTTATACTGTCCGTAGTCTCTATACTGTCCGTAGTCTTAAGCGTAGCGTGACTACGGATTAACGAATGGAAAGGAGCCTCCAGGCTCCGCGAAAAGGAAGAAGAATAAAGGTGTGCCGGTCAGGGGAGTCTGGAGACTCCAATCCATTAACCAATCCGTAGAGAGGCTTTTGCTTAACTCTACGGACAGTAGCGTTACCGGCAGCAGGCGATACAAAGAATGTTCAAACTAAATCTTTCTTATAAAAAATTACCCTAATCAACTCATCAAAACCTAGCATAAAATCAACACCCATTAAGCCTGATAAAAGCGAAATAAACCGTTTAAACACCTAAAAAGGGGATTAAATGCTATGCATATTTTCAAATGGTAATATTGTATAATACATAGAAAAAATGCTACAACATCAGCCCCCATTATAGCTTAATTTTGTAATACGATTATAAATCAGATCATAAATAGTAGCGTATAGGTGTTTAATTATTGATTTCCTTCGTAAGGAATTGTCGTTAAGATTCTATAACCATCGTTTACTACAAGAATTATTTAATTGTGAAATACTTTAATCCAAAATATTATCATACCCTAGGTTTGCTTGGCATGTTTATGCTCTGCCAGTTTTCGGGTATTGCACAAAATAACAAGGCTAAGAAACCAGAGCCTCCCGTGTTTTTTAAGGAAGGCAAATTACAGTATACGCCAGACGAGAAAGGAAATCGCATTCCCGATTTCTCGTATGCAGGTTACAAATCTGGCAACGAAGCCATCCCTGAAATTGCTGTAAAGGTTACCGTGCCTCATAAAGCAGGCGATGCAACCAACCGCATTCAATCAGCAATCAATTATGTAGCATCTTTGCCTCTAGATAAAAAAGGTTTCAGGGGAGCAGTTCTGCTTGAAAAAGGAACATACCAAATAGATGGCGATTTAAAGATTACAGCTTCCGGCATTGTTCTTCGCGGTAGCGGGGCAGGAGAGAATGGTACTGTAATTTTAGGCGCCGGTTTAAGCCGCGAAACCCTGCTGAAGGTTGTAGGCAAAAACGATAAAAAACTTTCAGCAGAAATAAAGGTTACAGATAGCTATGTCGCGGTTAACGCTTTAAAACTTACAGTTACAAGTGGGCAATCATTCAAAGTTGGAGACCTGGTTCAAGTTCGCCGCCCATCAACTAAAAACTGGATTGATCTTTTAGGAACAGATCATTTTGGCGGAGGAATTACTGCCTTGGGATGGAAGCCCGGCCAAAGAGACATTTTCTGGGACAGGAAAGTTGTTGCTGTAAATGGCAATACCCTAACCCTTGATGCCCCTTTAACAACTGCACTCGACTCGACTTACGGCGGCGGCACGGTTGCAAAATACAACTGGAACGGCCGAATCTCTAACATCGGCATCGAAAACTTAAAACTTCAATCTACCTATAATAAAACAAACTTAAAAGATGAGGATCATCGTTGGATGGCCCTCTCTTTTGAAAACGTAGCCGATGCCTGGGTACGTCAGGTAAACTTCGAACACTTTGCTGGATCTGCAGTATTTGTGCAGGAGACCGCCAAATGTATCACGGTAGAGGATTGTAAATCTTTAAATCCTGTTTCTGAAATCGGCGGACAAAGGCGCTACACCTTTTTTACTAACGGACAACAAACTTTATTTCAACGCCTATATGCAGAGGGCGGATATCACGATTTTGCTGTAGGATATTGCGCTGCCGGGCCAATTGCTTTTGTTCAATGCGAATCTCACTTACCTTATAGCTTTAGCGGAACTATTGATAGCTGGGCATCTGGCGTATTATTTGACATTGTAAACGTTGACGGCAATGCTTTAAGTTACGCCAACCGCGGGCAGGACGGGCAAGGCGCTGGATGGAGTGCAGCAAACAGTGTGTTCTGGCAATGCGCAGCAAGCCGCGTCGACAATTTCGCACCTCCAACTGCTCAAAACTGGGCATTCGGTACATGGGCACAATTCCAGGGAAATGGCTTTTGGGATATGTCCAATGAGCAAATCCAGCCACGCAGCTTTTACTACGCACAATTAAAAGATCGTTTAGGAGATGGGGTTAAGCCACGCATCCAACTATTAAATATTGAAACCGAAGCTTCCAGCAGCCCCCCGGTTGAAGTGGCAATGGCATTAACGGCACAGGCGGTAAAACCAGCACCTCTGTTGTCTGATTTAATTGATGCTGCAGCAAGCCGCCAACCGATTTTGATAAATGCAAAAGGTGTGAAAACTATCGATCAGATTGGAGTTAAGGCACCGGTAGCAGCGGCAAAAGCAGAAGCTTTCCATGTAGAAAATGGCGTTTTGCTAAGAGGAAATAATCTTGTAACAGGCAGAAAGAGAGATGTGCCATGGTGGAACGGATCTGCCCGCCCTCATGGTGTGGTAAATGCAAAGCCGCATGTTACTCGTTTCGTTCCTGGCCGCACAGGTGAAGGATTAACTGACGACCTGAACGCCATGAGCGATAGCCTTAAGGCCGACAATGTTGTTGCCCTTGACCACAATTATGGTTTATGGTACGAACGCCGCCGCGATGACCATGAGCGTATTCGTAGAATCGATGGCGAAGTTTGGGTTCCATTTTATGAGCTTCCATTTGCACGTAGCGGGCAAGGAACTGCCTATGATGGCTTAAGTAAATACGATCTTACCAAATACAACAACTGGTACTGGAGCCGCTTAAAGCAATTCGCAGATATTGCCGACCAAAAAGGTTTAGTGTTACTTCATGAAAATTACTTCCAGCATAACATTATAGAAGCGGGAGCGCACTATGCTGACTTCCCTTGGCGCCCGGCAAATAACATCAATAATACCGGTTTCCCTGAGCCTGTGCCTTACGCCGGAGATAAACGCATCTTCATGGCTGATCAGTTTTACGATATCTCTCATCCCGTTAGGAGGGAATTGCATAAAGCATACATCAAAAAATGTCTTGATAATTTCAATCAGAACAGTGGAGTTATCCAGTTAATCAGTGCTGAATACACTGGCCCTTTACATTTTGTGCAGTTTTGGTTAGACACTATTAAAGAGTGGGAAAAGGAAACCGGCAAAAATGCCATCATCGCTTTAAGTACCACCAAAGATGTTCAGGATGCCATTCTTGCCGATAAGGAAAGAGCCTCAGTAGTTGATGTAATCGATATCAGATACTGGCATTATCAGGCGGATGGTAAAACCTATGAGCCTAAAGGCGGGCAAAACTTAGCTCCTCGCCAGCATGCACGTTTATTAAAACCTAAAGCAAGTTCTTTCGAGCAAGTTTACAGGGCGGTTGCTGAATATCGCCAGAAATATCCCGAAAAAGCAGTTATGTATTCAGGCGATGGCTCTGATGCAAACGGCTGGGCGGTATTAATGGCTGGCGGCTCTCTTCCGGCGGTTCCGGCTCTATCCAGGGAGTTCTTAAATGCTGCGTCAGGAATGAAGTTTGTCTCAGTTCCGGGCTTAGGCGAGAAGCAGTACGCATTGAGCAATAACCAGTCTTACATTATTTACAATGCTTCTTCAAATGAGGTTCAACTTGACCTGGCCAAAGGATCATATGTCGTTCATCGCATTAATCCGAGAACAGGCTCGAACCATAACGAAACAGTTAAGAACGGCGGCAAAATCAGCTTAAAGAATTCTTCTTCCAGTCCTGAAGTACTATGGATAAGTAAACAATAACACACATGCGTAGATTTTATCTTTTTTTATCACTTTTAGCACTTGGCGTAATTGCATGCAAAACGCAGCAAGAGAAAAGCACGGGGCTTCAATTGCTTAAAGTTTCTGAAAACGGACGCTTCCTGGTAACCGAGGATGGCGAGCCGTTTTTCTGGCTGGGTGACACTGGCTGGTTGTTATTTAATAAGACGACCCGTGAAGAAGCTGACACTTATTTAGAAGACCGCAGGAAAAAGGGCTTTAATGTTATTCAGGTGATGGTTCTCCACGATGTACCTCATTCTGTAAACGTGTATGGCGACTCTGCCCTGGTTAACTTAGATGTTTCTAAACCTGACACTACTCAGGGTAACTCTGCAACCGATTCTGCTCAATATGATTTTTGGGACCATGTTGATTACGTGATAAATAAGGCTGCCGAAAAGGGTATTTACATGGCAATGGTTCCTGTTTGGGGCACGAACGTAAAAAATGGACATGTAAATCAGCAACAAGCAAAAGCTTATTCGGAGTTCTTGGCAAATCGTTTTAAAGATCGTACAAACATTATTTGGTTAAACGGTGGCGACATCCCCGGCAGCGATTCTTTAGCTGTCTGGAATGTTATCGGAAATACCTTAAATCAGGTAGATACTACCCACCTAATTACGTTCCACCCTCGTGGCAGGACTGCTTCTTCTGAGTGGTTCCATAACGAAAAATGGATGGATTTCAATATGGTACAATCTGGCCACAGAAGATACAATCAAGATACTTCAGCTAAAGAAAAACGCCATTTTGGTGAGGATAACTGGAAATATATGGACTACGATTACCAGTTAAATCCCGTTAAGCCTACCGTTGATGGGGAGCCTTCTTACGAAGGAATTCCACAAGGCTTGCACGATACAACAGAGATACGTTGGAAAGATAAAGACGTTCGCCGCTATGGTTACTGGTCCGTATTTTCTGGCGGATTTGGATACACTTACGGGCAAAATTCGGTGATGCAATTTCACGGTAAAACCGATAAGAGTAGCGCCTACGGTTCAAAAGAGCTTTGGTCTTCAGCAATCAATGCACCGGGAGCCTCTCAAATGGTTCACCTGAAAAATTTAATGCTTTCACGCCCTTTCCTTGATAGAGTTCCGGATCAGTCATTAATAGCTGGCGAAAACGGCGAAAAGTATAATCGTTTATTGGCAACCAGAGGCAAAAATTACGCCTTTATCTACACATATACCGGAAGAAATTTCAATGTGAATTTGGGTAAGATAGAAGGTTCAAAAGTTAAAGCTTCCTGGTATAGCCCTCGCGACGGAAAGACAACCAAGATAGGCGAGTTTGAAAATAAGGGCACTAAAGAATTTAACCCTCCGGGCGATGAAAAAGAGGGGAATGACTGGGTGTTGATTCTGGACAGAGAGTAGGAGGGAAGTCGGAAAGTCTGATGTCGGAAAGTCCGAAAGAAGGGCAAGAGCGTAGGCTAGCCGGCTTTGTCATTCCGACGATAGGAGGAATCTTAAAGCGCTTTATTGCGTATTGCTTTAAGATCTCTCCTTAAGTCGAGATGACAAAACGCTCTAGCTCAATCGTAAATCGTAATTCTAAAATCGTAAATGAGAAGATATTTTTTATTACTGATAGTTATCGCACTCCTTTCTTCCTGTTCAAAGGAAGTGTATGTGTTCAGCTCGTTTCACGAGCCGGCAGATGCTGGATTGCGTTTTTTATACAGTAAAGACGGATATAAATGGAATGATCTGAATCATGTCTATTTAAAGCCAGAGATAGGCAAGCAGAAGGTAATGCGCGATCCATCTATCGTAAAAGGCCCGGATGGTACGTTTCACCTGGTTTGGACAAGTAGTTGGAAAGGTGATTATGGCTTCGGTTATGCCAGCTCAAAGGATTTGGTGAACTGGTCAGAACAGAAATTTATCGATGTGATGAGCCATGAGCCAACGACGGTAAATGTTTGGGCTCCAGAGTTATTCTATGATGAAGATAACGAGCAGTTTATTATCATCTGGGCTTCAACAATTCCAAAGCGTTTTCCTAAAGGAATTGAAGACGAAGACAATAATCACCGCATGTATTACACTACAACCAAAGATTTTAAAACCTTCAGCAAAGCGAAGCTATTTATCGACCCAGGTTTTAGTGTAATTGATGCCGTTATCCTCAAAAGAAAAGCAAAAGACTTTGTATTGATCTTAAAAGATAACACACGCCCTAATAGAAATATAAAAGTGGCATTTGGCGAAACCGCATTGGGGCCGTGGTCACCAGCTTCCGAGCCATTTACACCTTCTTTCACTGAAGGCCCTTCGGTTACTAAAGTTGGGAAAGAGTGGATTATCTATTTCGATTCATACAGAGAAAAAAGATACGGTAGCGTAAAAACATCTGATTTCAAAACCTTTAAAGATTCCTTCGCAGAAACGTCAGTTCCTGAAGGCCATAAACATGGAACCATTTTTAAGGTGAACAAGAAGGTGTTAAAGGGGTTGAAAGAAGCGGCGGAGTAGTGGTTGGTGGGGACACCAACCACGGAGATGGATGCCTTAATTCCGTTGGTTAAAACCAACGGCAATAGAAATCAACTGCAGCTGTTTTATTTGGATGGTTGTAGGTTAAGTAAAGCATTAAGTGGGCGACATGCAGGCTAACACACCTTGTCATCTCGACGATAGGAGAGATCTTAAAGCGCCCTATTATGCGTATAGCCTTAGGATCTCTCCTTAGGTCGAGATGACAAAGGCGAGCAGTTTCCAAGTGTCAGACATCTCAAAGATGTCAGACACTTATAGCAGCAACAACGAGCTGAAAGACAAATGTCCCATCGGGACAACCTGTCGGTAGCAAAAAATAAATGATATTAAGTATTGCCCTGTAGGGGCAACATATTATACGAATAGCAATAATGTTAAAATTAAAATATATCACCGGATTAGCAGCACTAGCCTTGTTGGGTTTCAATTCCCTACAAGCGCAGGATACCGTGCGTTATACTGGTACAACACTTTCAAACGTAGATTATCACCACGGACAGTTGACTCCGGCAGTTGGTGTACATAATATTCAGGTTTTCCGTGCAAACCGCGAGCATCCGGAATTAGCAGATGGCTTTAGCTGGACATATAATCACGCGCCGATGCTTGCCTACTGGAACAACACATTTTATTTAGAGTATTTAAGTGATCCGGTTGGAGAGCATATTCCACCAAGCCAGACCTTGATTCACACCTCAAAAGATGGTTATAACTGGTCTAAACCGGTAATCGCATTTCCGCCTTACAAGATTCCTGATGGTTGGAAAAAAGAAGGATATCCTGGCGTAGCCAAAGATTTATATGCTACCATGCACCAGCGCGTAGGCTTTTACGTGTCAAAGAAAAACAGGCTGTTTGCTTTAGCGTACTACGGCATTGCCATGGATGCTAAAGATGATCCGAATGATGGAAAGGGAATTGGAAGGGTGGTGCGAGAAATTAAAAAGGACGGAAGTTTTGGGCCAATTTACCTGCTACGTCCAAATGCAACCTGGGATTTGAAGCATTCCGTTTATCCTTTCTATACCAAGAGCAAAGACAAAGGTTTAATAGAAGCATGCAAGGAGATTTTAGCTAATCCATTGATGATGCAACAAATGGTTGAGGAAGCCGACAGAAACGACCCTTTAATCCCATTGAAAAAAGAGGTAAAGGCATTCAGCTATTACCATTTAAACGACGGAAGAGTGGTTGGCTTATGGAAACACGCTTTAACCTCCATAAGTGATAATGGCGGAAAGTCATGGAAATACGATCCGCTAAGGGCTCCTGGATTTGTAAATAGCAACGCTAAAATCTGGGGACAAAAGACTTCAGACGGAAGGTTTGCTACAGTGTATAACCCTTCTGAGTTCCGTTGGCCTTTGGCTGTTTCAACCAGCGATAATGGCTTAGAATATAAAAATTTACTACTTGTTAACGGAGAGATTTCTTCAATGCGTTACGGTGGCAATTACAAATCTTACGGACCGCAGTACATCCGCGGAATACTTGAAGGTAACGGAAAGCCAGCCGATGGTAACATGTGGCTTACTTACAGCATGAACAAGGAAGATATATGGGTTGCAAAAGTGCCCGTTCCTGTTATTTCTAAAGTTGATGCTCCTGTAAACGATGTCTTCAACCAAATGCCGGCGGGACAAGAATTAAGATACTGGAATATCTTCAGTCCATTATGGGCCTCCGTTAAGGTCGAAAAAGCTCCGGATGGAACAAAAGCGCTAACACTTCGTGATAAAGATAAATACGACTATGCAAAGGCAGAACGTGTAATTCCGGCTGCAAAAAAAGTAGCTATCGAGTTTTCAGTTATTCCGGCGCAAAGCGATAAAGGCACTTTACAAATAGAATTCGTAGATGCTAAAGGAAGTCCAGCTTCTCGCCTGATTTTCGATGCAGAGGGAATGTTATCGGCTAAAGTAGGTTATCGTAATTCTGGAATAATGAAATATGAGGCTGGAAAACAATATGATATCCGCCTGGAGCTAAACCGCGATAAACGTATTTACAACGTATTTGTAAACGGGCAAGCTAAGGGAGCTAAACTTCAGTTTGCACAGGTTGCGGCCTTCGAAAGAGTGGTTTTCCGTACCGGTGATGTCCGCCGTTTTCCAGATGCTGAAACCCCTACAGATCAGGACTTCGACCTGAAAGATCCGGGAACACCTGTGGCTGAATCGGTCTACTATATCAAATCACTTAAAACATCCGCATACTAATATGTTAAGGAGATTTATTACTTGCCTTACGCTGTTCTTATGTGCTTCAAATATGGAGGCGGCGGTTGTTCTGCCTCGTATTTTGGGACACGGAATGGTTTTGCAACGCAATAAGCCCTTAACAATTTGGGGTAAAGCAGCTACGGGCGAACAGGTAAGCGTTCGGTTTGCGGGGCAGGAGAAGAAAACCACGGCCGATGCAAGCGGCAATTGGGCAGTAGTACTTGGCGCTTTAAAGGCTTCGGCACAGCCAGCTTCGATGATAATTGCAGGCACAAACACTATTCAGCTAAATGATATTTTGGTAGGCGAGGTTTGGATCTGTTCAGGGCAATCAAACATGGAGTTTACCATGCGCAAGAACAGTAAAATGGCTAAGCCGGATACGAGTACGGCTAATTCGCCAATTGACGAATTGGAAAGGGCTCACAACCCTCAAATCCGCATTTTCCTGGTAAATCGCAAAGAGCAGATAAAGGCAGATTCATTACATAGAGGCTGGAATATTGCTAAAGATTCAGCACTCCGTGCGTTTTCGGCTCCAGGATACTTCTTCGCTAAAGAATTACAGGCGAAGTTGAAAGTACCCGTTGGGATGATCTCCGCTGCAATTCCAGGCAGTGCTATAGAGCCATGGATCCCACTTGATGGCTATACTTCTGAATTTTTCAAGAATTATAAAGTAAGCTCAGACAATGCTAAATTCTTTGAGCCGATGATTCGTCCGCTGGCACCATTTGGAATTAAAGGATTTATCTGGTACCAGGGAGAAACCAATTGCTTTCAAAACGAAAACCTGGAGTATACCTACAAGCTTGAAGCGTTAATTAACAGCTGGCGGAAGTTATGGAACGATAGCAATTTGCCTTTTTATTATACTCAGATTGCTCCCTACTACTATTCACAAAGTGCTGGCAAGTATCCATTAACAAAAGAAACATTGCCTAAGTTCTGGGAGGCACAAGCGCTTGCTTTGAAAGTTCCGCATACCGGAATGATCGTTACTACGGATTTGATCGTAAACCCTGGCGACCTTCATCCGGGATTTAAATGGGAGATAGGCAGGAGGTTAGCCCTGCTACCTTTAGCTAAAGATTACAATGTAGATGTTACCCCAACCGGGCCATTCTACCAATCCAAAAAAGTAAAAGGCAACAAAATTGAACTTCGCTTTAATTATGCCGATGGTTTAGTAAGCCACAATGGCAAAGAGCTAAACCAGTTCGAACTGGCAGGTTCCGACGGCAAATATTATCCGGCAAAAGCCGAAATAAAAGGAGACAAGATTATAGTTTCCTCAGATAAGGTAAAGAAGCCTGTTAATGTCCGTTTTGAATGGAACGAAGAAGGAAAAGCAAATCTTTATAACAGCGCGGGTTTACCAGCTATGCCTTTCCGTACAGATAACCCAATTGTTAACCAATTTCATGTGTCAAAATGAGAAAGTTAGCAGTTAAGGTTTCAGGGAACAGGTATCAGGTATCAGCCAGTAGGTTTCAGCTATCAGCTATCAGCGATCAGCCCTTTTCGTTACGCCAGTTTTTTGGCGCTTTGTGCTCATGCCTCATACCTCATACCTCATACCTCAAAAATACCTCATACCTCATATTCCTCCTCCTTTCCCTCAGCTCAACCGCACAAGAAACACAAAAGCTCTACCTCTCCGGCACGGGTAACGATAACACCGTTCAATGGGATTTTAAAGTTTCCGCGGGAATGAATTCCGGTAAATGGGGCAAAATTGCGGTTCCATCTAACTGGGAATTGCAGGGCTACGGCAAATACGATTACGGCTTCGCAAAAGATACCGTAAGAGGTAAGGAGATTGGAATGTACAAGCATTCGTTCTCTGTTCCGGCAAACTGGAAAGGACGTAAAATCAATATCGTTTTTGAAGGGTCGATGACCGATACCGAGGTGAAAGTAAACGGTAAATCTGCAGGGGAGATTCATCAGGGGGCTTTCTATGCCTTCAGGTACGATATATCAAATCTTCTTAACTACGGGGAAAACAATACACTTGAAGTTACAGTAGCTAAGCATTCGGCAAACAAGTCGGTAAATGAAGCAGAGCGCAAAGCGGATTTCTGGATTTTCGGTGGGATTTTCCGTCCGGTGTATTTAGAGTCATTGCCGCAATCGCACATCGAAAGGGTAGCAATAGACGCTAAAGCAAACGGGCAGTTTACCTCAAGGGTTTATACATCTGGCGGAGCTGATAAGATTACCGTTCAATTATATACAACTAAAGGGCAAAAGTTTGGGAAGCAAATTTCTAAGGCTCTTAACAATCAGCCAGAGCTTGTACTAAACTCACAATTCAGTTCGGTTAAACTTTGGTCACCTGAATTTCCAAATCTATACAAGGCCGTTTTCACGCTCTATAAAAGTGGTAAGCCAGTTCATTCGCTTAGCGAGAAAATTGGGTTCAGGACCGTGGTGGTGAAAGAGCGTGATGGCGTTTACGTAAATGGCGTTAAGGTCAAGTTTAAGGGCGTTAACCGACATTCTTTTTACCCAACATCGGGCAGAACAACTAGCAAGAAAATCAGTATTGCGGATGTAAACCTGATGAAGGATATGAATATGAACGCAGTTCGTATGTCGCATTATCCTCCGGACGGCCATTTCTTAGATGTCTGCGATTCATTAGGGCTTTTTGTAATGGATGAGTTGGCAGGCTGGCACGGGCATTACGATACCCCAACGGGTACAAAGCTTACCAAGGAAATGATTACGCATGATGAAAACCATCCATCTATTGTTTTCTGGTCGAACGGAAATGAAGGAGGGCACAACCGCGAACTGGATCATCTATTCGCAGAGCTGGATATTCAAAAGCGCCCTTTGGTACATCCCTGGGAAGATTTTAACGGCTTTGATACACAGCACTACCGCGAGTTCAGTTATGGAATTGGCACCTACCGTCACGGACATAGCATACAATTGCCAACCGAGTTTTTGCATGGCCTGTATGATGGCGGACACGGTGCGAGCTTAGATGACTACTGGAACGACATGCTGCTAAATCCACTTTCTGCAGGTGGTTTCCTGTGGGATTTTGCCGATCAGGGAGTTGTTCGTACCGATAAGAATGGAGTTTTAGATACCGACGGAAATCGTGGTGCTGATGGAATTGTTGGCCCTTATCACGAAAAAGAAGGTAGCTATTACACGATAAAAGAAATCTGGTCGCCGGTGTTTTTTGAGAAACGGGAAATGGCAGCCGGTTTCGATGGTGTGTTTAATATCTCAAACCGGTATCACTATACCAATCTTAGCCAGTGTTCATTCGGCTGGAAATTAGTAAACCTTAAGAGCAAGGCCTCAAAAGTTGGAATTTCGGCTTCGCCAGATATTAAACCATTTAGTAGTGGTACTTTAAAAGTTGCGCTTCCGGCAGATTGGGGCTCCTACGATGTGCTTTACATCACAGCAACAGACAGCTATAAAAGAGAACTATTCACCTGGAGTTTCCCGATTACACTTCCCAAAAAGGAAGCTGAAAGGTTGCTTACAGTAAAAGGTTCAGGCTCTGTAACTGTTTCAGAAACAGATTCTTTATATACCGTATCTGCAAATGGGCTTCAGTTATCGTTCAGCAAGAAAACTGGTATTTTAAGGAATGTAAAAAATTCCAAAGGCGAAATACCATTTAACAATGGCCCTATAGTTCAAGAAGGTGCCAATAACTTTGGGGGAATAAAAGCTCGTAAAGAAGGCGAGAACGTTGTTATCGAATCTACATTTGACAGGAAGACAGCCTACAACACACTTCAATGGGTTATTTATCCCAGCGGATGGCTGAAATTGGACGTAAAATATTTCCCTGCCGAATACCTTACCAACTACGTAGGTGTAAACTTTTCATTCCCTGAGTCTAAAATTAAAGGTGTTGAATACATGGGTAACGGCCCTTACCGTGTTTGGAAAAATCGTTTAAAGGGAAATCAGTTCGGAATTTGGAACAAAGCCTATAACGGAACCGAAACCGGCGAGGCATGGTTGTATCCTGAATTTAAAGGCTACCATTCCAACCTATACTGGTGCCGTTTTAATACTACCGATCAACCTTTCACGGTAGTTACAGAAAATGAGGATGTATTTCTTCGCCTGTTTTCTCCGACTCCAAAGGACGACCAGTGGGGTAACTATGTAATTAAGTTCCCTTCCGGCGATATATCATTTATGCAGGGTATCCAAGGCATTGGTACTAAAACTCAGCGTGCCGATAGAAGCGGCCCTCAGGCAATGAAGAATGTTTTTTACGATTACGAGAAGGAACCAGCCAGAGCGCTGAACCTGACTTTATATTTTGACTTTACCGGAAAATAATGAAAGGGCTGATTATACATATAGCTTTTCTTTTTGCAGGCATTTCTTCAATGCAGGCGCAGGTAATAACTGAAAACTTGCGTTGCGAGATGCAGCAAAAGCCTATTGCCATTGCAACGGATAATCCGCGTTTCAGTTGGCAGATTTCGGCTAAAGGCCGTGGCGTAGAGCAGCAGGCATATGAAATCATTGTAGCTTCTGATTCGGCTAAATTAGCTTCAAACAAAGGTGATGTTTGGCAAACTGGTAAAGTTTCGTCTGATGCCTCTATCCATGTTCTTTACAAAGGGCTGCCGCTTAAAACCAAAAGTACTTATTACTGGAAGGTTCGTATCTGGACGAATAAAGGGGAATCTGGCTGGAGCAAGCTTGCTTCATTTGGTACAGGTTTAAAAAATTATAAAGATTGGGAAGGCCGTTGGATTGGCTTTGATAGGTATTTCCCCGGAGATAGTGAAGAGCAATCACGCCTTTCGGCCCGCTATTTCCGAAAAGAGTTCTCAGCTGCCAAACAAGTAAAATCAGCAACAGCCTACATTATGGGGCTTGGCTTATACGAGCTTTATATAGATGGCAAAAAAGTAGGAGACCAGGTGCTTGCGCCAGCTCCAACCGATTACACACAAAATATTAAGTACAACGCGTTTGATGTCACTCGCTTAGTAAACCAGGGTAAACACGCAATCGGAGTGGTTTTAGGTAATGGCCGGTTTTACGCCATGCGCCAGGCTAAACCATACAAGGTTAAGACTTTCGGATTTCCAAAGCTGATGATGCAGATAAACGTAAAGTATACTGACGGTTCTTCTGCAACTATAAAGACCGACGAATCCTGGAAGGGCACTGCCGACGGGCCGATTCTTGCCAACAATGAATACGATGGGGAGGAATATGATGCACGTAAGGAATTTGCTGGTTGGAATAAAGTTGGCTTCAACGAGCAAAAGTGGTTAAATGCAGAGTATGTTCAGGAACCGGGAGGCACTTTCGAAGCTCAGCAAAATGAGTTTATGAAAGTGATGCAGGATATAAAACCTGTGTCAATTGTAAAACGAAGCAATGGAAACTACATAATTGACTTTGGGCAGAACCTGGCCGGCTGGGTAAGATTTCAGGTAAAGGGGGAAAAAGGCCAGAAGCTTACTTTGCGCTTTGCCGAATCATTACAGTCTAACGGAGAACTGTTTGTAACCAATCTTCGCGACGCTAAAGCAACCGATACCTATATTCTTAGCGGGCAAGGTGTAGAAACCTGGGAGCCTCGTTTCACTTATCATGGTTTCCGCTACGTTGAAGTAAGCGGCTATCCTGGCACACCAACCAAGGCTGATTTTACAGCACGTTTCGTTTACGATGAGATGCAGACAGTTGGCTCATTTGAATCATCTAATGCATTATTAAATCAAATCCATAAAAACGCATGGTGGGGCATCGCGTCCAATTATAAAGGCATGCCGGTAGACTGCCCCCAACGCAATGAACGCCAGCCATGGTTAGGTGATAGAACAGTCGGTGCCTATGGTGAGAGTTTCTTGTTCGGAAATACAGCACTGTATACCAAATGGATGGATGATATTCGTTATTCCCAAAAATCCGATGGGGCAATTCCGGATGTTGCTCCTGCTTTTTGGCGTTATTACAGCGATAACATGACCTGGCCAGCTACTTTACTGCTGGTTTCGGATATGCTTTATCGTCAAACAGGGGACATTTCTGTGCTGGAAAAGAACTATCCGGCAATGAAGAAATGGCTTCAATATATGGAGTCACGTTATTTGGATGCAGATGGCATCATGACAAAAGACAGCTATGGCGACTGGTGTGTGCCTCCCGCGACAGCCGAAGCAGGCCGTGGCGTTAATGCAGACCAGAAGCATCCAAGCGCCCTTATTGCCAGTGCCTATCATTATCACTTAAATAACCTGATGATTCGCTTTGCGAAACTAACAGGAAACGAGGCCGATACTGCAGCCTTTTCTGCAATGGCAGCTAAATCACAGGCGGCATTTAATAAAAAGTTTTATCAGGAAGACGGATGTTACGGGGAGAACTCCTTAACAGATAATATTTTACCGATGTATTTCGGCATAGTTGAGCCTGCCAACCGCGATAAAGTATCAAAGCAAATCGCCTATATCATTCAGGAAAAAAACAATAATCATTTAAGCACCGGGCTTGTAGGCATACAATGGCTAATGCGCACGCTTACTGATATTGGCCGTGCAGATCTGGCTCTTAAAATAGCTTCCCAAAAAACTTACCCTTCCTGGGGATACATGATTGAGAATGGGGCTACCGCTATCTGGGAGCTTTGGAATGGCAATACTGCCGCTCCGAAAATGAATTCCCAAAACCATGTAATGATGCTGGGAGACCTGTTGGTGTGGTATTATGAAAGTCTGGCCGGAATCAAATCTGACACTGAAAATGCAGGATTTAAGAAGGTTGTGATGAAACCGGAGTTTATAAATGGTTTAAATGCTGTAAATGCTTCTTATCAATCCATTTATGGCTTAATAAAAAGTAACTGGAAAAAAGAAGGAAGAACCCTCAAATGGAATATCACAGTTCCGGCGAATTCAAAAGCTATTATTTATCTGCCTAATGTTTTAGGAGGCTCGATCCAAGAAAGTGGAAAAAGCGTCAATTCGGCAAAGGGAGTAAAGTTTTTAAAGATGGAAGGCCATAAGCTGGTGTATGAAATCGGCTCAGGTAATTATTCATTTAGTTCAGATATATAATCGATATGAAAAATATTAAATCAAATATTCTTGGCTTAGTACTTATAGGCGCAGCAATGTACACAATACCAGCTTTTAGCCAGTCTAAAGAAGTAAAAATAGAAGCGCTTTCTCCGGAAGCAAAATTAAAATCAGATGCCGATCAGGAGAAAAGAGCGGCAGAGTGGGTAGCATCCTTGAACCTTAATGAGGCAGCAAAAGAAGCTCGTTTAAAAAACTTAATCACAGCTCATCTAAAAACAATTCGCGACTGGCATAACGAACATCACTTTTCAACAGTTCCTGCAGGCATAAATCCGGTAACGGGGAATAGGCTATCAGACCTGGATAGGCAAGTTATTGCTAATTCGGCAATGCCGAAATCTATTCACGACGATTTGATGACTGGCTTGAGGAAGGATTTAACCGAAGAGCAAGTAGAGCAAATTCTTGATAAATACACTATTGGCAAAGTCGCGTTCACTATGAAAGCATACAAAGAAATAGTTCCCAATATGACGGCAGAAGAGGAGGCTGTATTGGTGAAGAATTTGAAACAGGCTAGGGAACAAGCGATCGACTACAAAAATATGACGCAGGTATCTGCAATTTTTGAGATCTACAAAACTAAAAATGAACAGTACTTAAACTCCAATGGCCGTAGCTGGAGACAGATGTATGGTGATTATACTAAAGCATTAAAAGCAAAGAAAGCAGCAGAAGCAGCAGCAAAGAATAAGTAGGGGTTAGTTAAACGTATCTGGCGGGATGTAGGTTAGCCGTTTATCATCCCGACGATAGGAGGGATCTTAAAGCGCTTTATTATGCGTATTGCCTAGGATCGCTCCTTAGGTCGAGATGACAAAACGCTTTAAGTGAGATATTTAAAGTGTCAGACACCTCAAAGGGCCTCAAAGGTGTCAGACACTTACTACGCAACAAAAAAGAAAATGAAGTACCATCAAACCATAAAAATGATAGCGCTCTTGCTGATAACATCAACAGGAATACTATCAGCACAAACCAAACCCTGGAAAAAAGGGGTTCTTGTAGACGAATTTGTATATGAAACAGCGCCGTTCCCGGAGGCACATGCAGCAACCATAGCCGAAACCCCGGCAGGCATAGTAGCAGCTTTCTTCGGTGGAACTAAGGAGCGCAATCCTGATGTGTGTATTTACGTTAGCCGTCACGAGAACGGCAAATGGACTGCTCCCCAGAACGTAGCCAACGGGATAATGCCAGATAAAAGATACCCAACATGGAACCCGGTTCTTTACCAGATTCCTAATGGTGACTTAATGTTGTTTTACAAAATTGGAGCAAGCCCTGGTACCTGGAAAGGTTATCTGCGTACTTCAAAAGACAACGGTAAAACCTGGTCTGACGCGCAAGCTTTGCCCGAAGGATACATCGGCCCTGTAAAAAATAAACCTGTGTTATTAAGCAATGGCAATTTATTCTGCCCAACCAGTACCGAAGGAAACAAAGAAGGAAATAGCTGGCAGATCCATTTTGAGGTAACACCTGATTTTGGTAAAACCTGGCGCAAAGTTGGCCCTATTAAAGCAGGAAAAGACATTAATGCTATTCAGCCAAGTATTCTGGATCATGGCAATGGTAAATTACAAATATTGGCTCGCAGCCGTAACCGTGCCGTTTTGGAGTCATGGTCGTATGATAATGGCGAAACCTGGTGGCCGCTGGCTAAAACAACTTTGCCAAATAATAATTCAGGAACAGATGCAGTTGCACTTAAAGATGGCCGACATGCATTAATTTATAACCACGTTCTACCTCCGGGAGACTTGGCAAAGGGCCCTCGTACACCATTAAACCTCTCTCTTTCAAAAGATGGTAAAACATGGTATGCAGCCGCAATTCTTGAAGATTCTCCAATCAGCCAGTATTCCTATCCATCAATTATTCAAACAAAAGACGGAATGATCCATGTGATTTATACCTGGAGAAGGTTGAAGATTAAACATGCGGTTATTGACCCATCTCAGCTGAAATTGAAAAAAATCAAAAAAGGAGTATGGCCCGAAATGAAAGGTTATACAGCTCCGAAAGAAGGTGAGATAACACAAGATTAATATGGAACAGGCATTAAAAATACATTTCCCAGGTAAGCTGATATTTGCCAAAGGTTCAATTGAAACTCTTGCCGACGATCTTATAGCATCAGGTGCTAAGAAAATTTTGCTTGTTACAATCAAATCTCTTGGCCCTCGTTTACAACCTTTCGTTGCTAAGCTTAAAGGAGCTGGCTTGTTAATAGAGCAAGACACAAGCATCAGGCAAGAGCCGTCATTCGAAGATTTCAAAACCGTATTCGAAAAGGTTGAGCCTTTTAACCCTGATGTTGTTTTGGGCATTGGCGGCGGTAGCGCACTAGACGTTGCAAAACTTATTGCTGCACAGCTTGAAAATTCGCAAACACTTGAGGAAATAGTAGGGATCGGAAACTTGAAAGGCCGTAAAAAGAAGCTGATCTGCGTTCCGGCAACTTCAGGGACCGGTAGTGAGGCTTCTCCAAATGCTATCCTGATAGATAATTCAGACAATCAGAAGAAAGGATTTATAAGCCAGTTTTTGGTACCTGATGAAGTCTATGTAGATCCCCTGTTAACCCTGTCCGTTCCTCCTGCTATCACAGCTGCAACAGGTTTAGATGCCTTAACACACTGTTTAGAAGCTTATACCAATAAATTTTCTCAACCTTTTATTGATATGTATGCCTTTGAAGGTATGCGTTTAATATCCTCAAATATTGTAAAAGCTGTTAAGAATGGTTGCGATGAAGATGCACGCACCCAAGTGGCTATGGGTAGCTTACTAGGTGGCTTTTGCCTTGGCCCCGTAAACACAGCCGGGGTACATGCTTTATCTTACCCATTGGGCAGTATGTTCCATCTGGCTCACGGTTTATCTAACGCCTTATTACTACCATATATTATGGAGTTCAACATTCCTGCAGCACCAAGGCGCTACGCAGATGTGGCTCTCGCTTTAGGTTGTACTCCAGAAATTAACGCTTTAGATACAGCATTTAAGGGGGTTGAAAAGATTAGAGAATTGATTCAGGAATGCGGAATTCCTGCCAGGCTTTCAGAGTTAAACATCCCGGAGGACGTAATTCCACAAATGGCGGCAGATGCAATGAAAATAACCCGTTTACTAAAAAACAACCCGCGTTTAATCACATTAGACGACGCGATAGCAATATACAGAGCAGCATATTAATATGAAGGTACAAAAGAAATTTGAGGGGATTATTGTCCCGGTTGTAACTCCGCTTAATGCGGAGTACAAACTTGATCGCCAGGCTGTTGAAAATATATTTAAGCATTTGTACAAGAATAATGCCCAGCCTTTTATTCTAGGTACAACTGGCGAATCTGCTTCTCTGGCTACATCAGTAAAGGAAGATTATATCAAGCAGGCAGTTAAATTAAAACAGCCCGGAACGAAATTATATGCCGGTATATCTTCGAATGTTCCTCAGGAATCAATAGAATTTGCTCGTTGGTGTTTTGATGAAGGAGTTGATGCTGTAGCTGCAACATTGCCATCATATTACAGCCTAACCGAAACCAAAATCAGAAAGTATTTTGAAAATCTGGCAAAACAGATAAAAGGACCCTTAATCATTTATAACATTCCTGCTACAACGCACATGTCTATCCCATTAAGCGTTATAGATGAGTTGAGTTATCACGAAAATATAGTGGGAACAAAAGATTCTGAGCGAAGTGTGGAAAGGTTAGATGAGTCATTAAAATTATGGGCAGACAGGCAGGATTTTAGCCACTTTTTAGGATGGGCTGCAAAATCCGCTTATGCGCTGATAAACGGAAGCGATGGTTTGATTCCAAGCACCGGAAACTTGTATCCAGGTTTGTATAGTGAAATGCAGCAGGGTGTTTTAGCCGGCGACCATGAACGAGCTTACCGTTGCCAGGATATTTCTGATGCTTTAGGCAATTTATACCAGGGCGGCCGCACGTTAGGCGAGTCATTATGGGCACTTAAAGTATTGATGAAGGAATACGGATTATGCCAATCTACAATGGCGCCGCCATTACATGCACTTTCAGCCGACGAAGAAGCATCTTTAAAGAAAGCCTTGCGTGAATTATTAACTAAGGAAGAAATTCAATTCAATATACAATTATCTCATGTCTAAGAAACCAATAATTGGTGTAACCATGGGCGATCCGGCAAGTATCGGACCCGAAATAGCAGTAAAAGCACTTTTACAAGATAAGATCTATACTATCTGTCGCCCGCTTTTGGTGGGAGATGCGGCTGTTTTCAACGACATAATTAGTAGGTTAAACCTAAATGCAAAAGTTAATGCGATTCAGTCTGTTAGCGATGCGAAATTCGAATTGGGAACTATCGATGTATTTGATTTACAAAATGTAAAGCTTGATGAGTTAAAGTTCGGTGAAATATCCGCCATGTGTGGAGCCGCTTCTTTCGAAGCTGTTAAAAGAGTAATCGAGTTAGCTCTTGAGGGCGAACTTGACGCAACTGTAACCGGCCCAATCAACAAAAAATCAATCAACGAAGCCGGGCATCATTTTGCAGGCCATACCGAGATCTACGCTCATTACACCGGAACTAAAAAATACGCCATGTTATTAGTAGAGGATAACATGAAAGTAATTCACGTTTCAACGCACGTATCCTTGCGTCAGGCATGCGACTTGGTAAAAAAGGATCGTATCCTGGAAGTTACCGAGCTTTTACATAACGGATTAATCAGCCTTGGCGAAACCAATCTGAAAATCGGTATTGCTGGTTTAAATCCTCATGCAGGTGACTCTGGCTTATTCGGTACCGAAGATGATGAAGAAATCCTTCCGGCAGTGGAAGAAGCTAAAAGAAGAGGATTTGATGTTGAAGGCCCGGTTCCTGCTGACACCATGTTCTCGAAAGCAGCTACCGGCTATTTCGGTGGTGTAGTAGCCATGTATCACGACCAGGGGCATATTCCGTTTAAGCTAACAGGTTTTAAATGGAATGCCGACAAGCAACAGATGGATAGCGTTAAGGGTGTGAATATTACGATGGGCTTGCCTATCATCCGTACCTCGGTAGATCACGGTACTGCCTTCGAAATTGCTGGTAAAGGTGTAGCGAGTGCAGATGCAATGGTTTTAGCCATTGAATCTGCAGTCCAGTTAGCTGCATATCGACTTGCAAATAAACAAGAATTGGAAACTTCTCCTTCAGGAAACCACGGGGCCTAATGTTAGCAGTAATTGCAGATGATTTAACCGGTGCAGCAGAGTTAGGCGGAATAGGCCTAAACTCTGGCTTAAAGGTTGAAATATCTTCTAAAGTAAATCCTTCCACAGAAGCTGATTTGCTGGTTATTGCTACAGACACACGTTCAAAAACCGAAATAGAGGCTGTTGCAGAGATGGAAAAAGTGAGCAGGTTGATCGCACAATTAAATCCGCAACTTATCTTCAAGAAGGTAGATTCGGTTTTACGTGGCTACGTGCTTGCCGAAACGTCTGCACAGCTTGAAGCATTGAACCTTGGCAGGGCCTTGTTAGTCCCTGCCAATCCTGCTTTGGGCAGGACTATCGAAAATGGCAGCTATCTTATCGATGGAAAGCCAATTGCTGAAACAGCATTTTCTGGAGATCCGGAATTTCCAGCAAAAAGCTCTGATGTGATAAAGCTGCTTAGGGCCGGAAATCAATCCGTTACAGTAAAAAAGACAGATGAGGAGCTTCCGAGCGAAGGGATTATTGTGGGTGAAGCAGCAACAGAAGCAGATTTAACCCGGTGGGCAGAATTTTCAGGTTCAGGCTCTCTGCTTGCAGGAGCTTCAGGTTTCTTCAGGGCGATATTAAAACAAACAGAACTATCCAAACCACACACGCACACACTCACCAATGAAAGCTTAACAGGAGCCTTGCTATACGTATGCGGCAGCGCATTTGCAAAAAGTACTCATTTGGTAAAAAAGATTTTTAATTCGGGTGGTTCTGTAAGTTATATGCCAGAGGAAATAAATTTTGGTGATAATAGTGCAGATATGGATAAGTGGAGTAATGAAATTTGTAACTTGATTCGCGAAAATGGGAAAGCAATTATTGCAATAGACTCTGAAAGTAAAATCTATTTAACTGCTTCTGAACTAAGGTCTACAATGGCTCTGGTTGTAAAAACAGTTTTTGAAAAACTTACTATAGATGAGCTGATTATTGAAGGCGGCTCAACTGCATCATCGGTTTTAAAGCAGCTTCAAATTGATACACTGGAACCCGTTAACGAATACGCAACCGGAGTAATCCGAAGCAAAGTTATTGATAGAGGTTTACATATTACATTAAAGCCAGGCAGTTATAGCTGGCCTAAACATGTTTGGGCCTTTTGATAGCGTGGCTAGTGTTTTGCCCCTACAGGGCAATTCAAATGTGGTATGTTTTGCTACCGACATATTGCCCTGTAGGGGCATCGTTAAGTGCACATATGTGATGTCATATAAATGGGCGTCTTGGTTTATTGACCTCGGAATCGGCGCAACAGATACGCCCCATTCGGACGAAAATAAAAGCAGGGCAATCTGTCGAAAAAAATAGAAGACATGTCCCATGGGCGAAAAATAAAAGCAAGGCAACCTGTCTGAAGAAAATAAAAAGCATAACAGATATGCCCCATCGGGGCAACCTGTCGGTAGAAAAAATGTAAATTATGCGGGAAATGCCCTGTAGGGGCATAACATTTAGGAACATGGCAAATACATACACCCAAATACATATCCAATGTGTTTTTGCAGTAAAGTTTAGAGCTGCTACAATTCAAAAGGAGTGGAAAGAACAATTGCACAAATACATTACAGGCATTGTTCAAAATAACGGACATAAATTGATTGCCATTAACAGCATGCCCGACCATTTACATTTATTTTTCGGCTTCCGCCCAAATCAATCTTTGTCAGATTTAATGAGGATGGTAAAAGGGGACTCATCGGAATGGATTAATCAACAAAAATTTAACCTATCAGCCTTTCGATGGCAGGAGGGTTATGGCGCATTTTCCTATGCACGGTCGCAGGTAAACGCGGTTGCGCAGTATATCGAAAATCAGGAAGAACATCACCGTAAAAAAACCTTTTCAGAAGAATATAAAGAATTTCTTGACCGCTTTGAGGTTGATTATGACGAACAGTATGTATTTAAAGAATTGGAATAATACAGGTGGGATAATGTTATGCCCCTACAGGGCATAATTTCAGGGCGGCTATTATTTGCTACCGACAGGTTGCCCCGCTGGGGCATAGCGTCTATCGCAAATAAAATGATGTTGTTAATTGCCCCCATCGGAGATAATACAGGTTAGCAATTAACAATTTTCAATACGCCCCCAGCGGGGCACAATGTCGGTAGCAAAAAAAATAATGCAATAACAATTGCCCCATCGGGGCACAATGTCGGTAGTAGCAAAAAAAAATAATACAATAACAATTGCCCCATCGGGGCACAATGTCGGTAGCAAAAAAAAATAATGCAATAACAATTGCCCCATCAGGGCACAATGTCGGTAGCAAAAAAAATAATGCGATAACAATTGCCCCATCGGGGCATAATGTCGGTAGCAAA
>CBIHNR010000067.1:0-25655 GCA_966211215.1 uncultured Pedobacter sp. | reverse complement strand
GAATCTCCGCCACCGAGACAAGGAGGTGTGTCTGCCTGTTTCACCACCCTACAGTGTTTTTAGCAATGCCTTTTTGAATTGCTTGATACAAATTTAAAGCATTAAGCATATTCGTTGCAAATATTTTAAGGAATTATTTTAATTTTTGTAAACTTTTTATTTACTTCGTATCTATATTAATATCTTTCAAAAATCCAATGGAAAAAAAAGGCGCAAATTTAGAAATTGATAATCTGGACATGCAAATCCTTTCATTACTAATGGAGGATGCAACCATACCTTATACTGAAATTGCTAAAAGGCTGATTGTATCTGGTGGCACGATTCACGTTAGGATGAAAAAAATGCAGGACCTGGGCATTATTAAAGGTTCAAACCTCCTGATTGACGCTCAGAAAATAGGCTATGACGTTTGTGCATATTTAGGAATATATCTTGAAAAAGGCTCAACCTATAAAGACGCGGTAGAAAAGCTTAGAAAAGTGAAGGAAATTGTTGAATTGCATTATACTACAGGCGCCTGGAGTATGTTTGCTAAAATTATCTGTCGGGATACCAACCACCTTCGACTAGTATTGAATGATTATATTCAATCTGTAGAAGGAATACAAAGAACAGAAACATTTATTTCATTGGAAGAAAGTATTAAACGTCAGATCAGCCTAGATACATAAGCAGTTTATACTCATAAAAAAACCTGCTTTTAAATCAAAAAGCAGGTTTTTTTATGAGTATAAGAGAGATACTATTTCTCTACGTATAATACACTTTTCACAGCCTTAACAACACGCTCAGCATTTGGCAATGCTTCTTTAATCAAGGTTGGAGCATAAGGAAGCGGCACGTCTGCAGAAACAACCCTTACTACCGGGGCATCTAAATAATCAAACGCATCCTTTTGTACCTTAAATGCAATCTCTGTAGCAATAGATCCAAGAGGCCATGCTTCTTCAACAACCACTAAACGGTTAGTTTTTTTAACAGAGTTAATAATTGTATCGTAATCGATAGGGCGAACTGTACGTAAATCAATTACTTCTGCATTAATTCCGGCTTTGTTTAACTCTTCAACCGCAGGGTTAACAACACGGGTAAGCATTTTTCCAAAAGTTACGATGGTTACATCTGTACCTTCTTTTACAACATTTGCCTTTCCGATCTCAATTAAATATTCTTCCTCCGGCACTTCGCCTTTGTCGCCATACATTACCTCAGACTCCATAAATATTACAGGATCTGGATCTAAAATTGATGATTTTAACAGGCCTTTAGCTTCATAAGGAGTTGAAGGCACTACAACCTTTAATCCCGGGCAGTTAGCATACCAGTTTTCGAAGTTTTGAGAGTGCTGAGCACCTAATTGTCCAGCGTTACCAGTTGGGCCACGAAAAACAATCGGAACAGAAAATTGGCCACCGCTCATTGAGTAGATCTTGGCAGCAGCATTAATTACCTGGTCGATAGCTACAAGCGAGAAGTTGAAAGTCATGAATTCAACAACTGGCCTTAAGCCATTCATAGCAGCGCCGGTAGCAATACCAGCAAAACCAAGTTCAGCAATAGGAGTGTCAATTACACGCTTCGCTCCAAATTCATCAAGCATTCCCTGGGTAACTTTGTAAGCGCCATTGTATTCGGCAACCTCTTCACCCATGATAAAGATCTTGTCGTCTTTACGCATTTCTTCGCTTAATGCTTCGCGAAGCGCTTCTCTGAACTGTATTTCTCTCATTTTATGTTAAATCAATATTTTGGAACGCAAATATAAGGCAGTGACATATGAATTACAACCTTTAAAAAGGCCTGATTTAATATAAATTATAACATAACTAGATTGTTATATGCCGAAAATCGAAATCAATCAGCATTTTTTTTGAAGAAATGGCACATTTTGGTTGTAAGAATGCTTTGCCCAATAGGCCTCAAACAAAAAAGCAGGCAAATTTGGACAAACTTTTATTGCGATGCCCGTTGAAGGCCTATTTTACCAGAAGCTCTTGCGTAACACTAATAAGTGCAGGGACAGTTAAACAAGCAGCGGCCTCCAATCTTTCATCTTCCTGCTCTGGTGCTGGATTAAAAACTAACAGGCCAATAATTAACAATACAGGCAACAATAACATTATAAACGGAGATATTGCGTTAATCGACTTTTTCATACTGCATATGATTTAGTAAACCAAATCAACAACAATATTGGATGCAAAAAAAAAGCTTTAGACTAAGCTTAAATATTAGTAGATGAACTCCAGCGATCGTCCAATTACCTGCTTGCACTCGTTGGCCGAAAAAAAAGCCCACTTCGTCGATTGCTATCCCTTAATAATAAGCTCGGTGTCTAATACGCGTGTTTCAAAGTCGGTAACGGGATATTTACTTTCAATTAGTTTAATAAGCAATTGGGTCGCCGCCTGTCCAATTTCAAAAGCAGGCTGCCGCACCGCAGTAATTGGCGGGTTAAAAAGGTCCACCACGGCTGAGTTTGTAAATCCGGCGATTTTAATCCTGGCAGCAAAATCCGGGTCGAGCTTTTTAAACGCCATAAGGCAGCCCGTACTTAACTTATCTTGAGCTGTGAACATAGCCTGGGGACGTTCTGGCAATTGCAACAATTCCGACACAGCGACATCCAACTCTGCCTGGATCATTCCTCCGTGTTCACAATACTTTATAAGCTTTTCATCAAACTCAATGTTGTGTTTTTCCAAAGCAGCTTTGTAGCCGTCAAGCCGTTGCTTAGTAATAGATAGGTGTGCTGCATTTGTAAAATGCGCAATTTTTTGATGGCCAAGGTTAATTAGATACTCGGTTGCGTCAAATGATCCCTTAAAATTATTTGCGATAACCTTGTGCGTGTTTATTTCTTCCGCGACGCGGTCAAAAAAAACAATTGGAAGCCCCTTATCATGCAAGCTTTTAATAAAAGAGTTGTCTGCACTTTCGGATGATAAAGAAATCAGAAGCCCATCTATCGAACGCGAGGCGAGATGTTGTACATTTTGCACTTCCCGTTCATAAGACTCATTACTTTGAGTTATTATAACATGATATCCCGCATTATGCGCAATAGATTCAATACCATTAATTGCCTGAGAAAAGAAGTTATTAGCAATCTCGCACACTACCACGCCTATTGAATGGCTACGCCTTTCTTTCAGGCTTAATGCGATAGGATTGGGGCGATAGTTTATTTTGGCAGCATAATCAAGCACTATCTTTTTTGTCTCCTCACTAATCTCGTAACCTCCTCTAAGAGCCCTTGATACTGTGGAAGTAGAGAGCCCCAGTGCTTTAGCTATGTCTTTTATTGTTATTGTTTCAAACTTCATTAGCTGGCATAAACTCGTCGAAAGTAATAAAAAACTAATAATTATATAGAGGCTCCGTTTTCGCGTGCTTAATAATAACAAAACGCAATTATTACTTCGAACCAATAGTTTTTATAACCTTCTCAGTGTTTCCTTTGTTTTATTACATTCTTTTCTTCAACTCCCAATAAAAATTACGATTCAGCGCATTTCTTGAAACCATAAAATTGTTAAAAAACTACAAATACCTGCATATGTAGCGCTGTTTGTTCTAAAAACAATACATGATGATGCAAAATTCTGTTTAGTTAGATTAGAAAGAGTTTACCACTTTACAGTATATGAAAAAAATACACAAAGCTGTGTTTGAGATTTTACCGCTTTCTTTCATAATTTATCTGCTTTTAAATAATAAATCATTGACTACCTGACAATTAAAGCGTAAACCCTATTTACAATTTCTGGGCTCAGTCTGTTTGAGTGACATAAATTGTGTTATTTTTACAAAGGATTAACTACATCACCATGAAAAAACTATTACTTCTACTTGGCATGATAGCCAGCTATCATAGCTATGCCCAATATTATTGGAATTTTAATAGCTTAACAGCCACATCGACAAATAACTCTGCACCTAATGTATCAATCAGTGCAGTTTCTTTACACAATAACAATGGAACTACCTCATTGCTAACTCCCGGCGGCTCTTCTGGCTATGACGGAGCATCTGGAGGAAGCGCAGCTGCAGCTGCAGCGAAAATTGGAGGGTTTCATAGAGACAATAGCACTTACTTTGAAGTCACAATTACGCCATCAGCCGGCAATTCTGTGGTGCTATCTGGAATCTCATTCGGATCCAAGAGCAGTGGAATCGGCCCCTTAAACTGGACATTACGAACAAATATGAATTCCTCAAATGGAATTTTTGGTGAAGACTATGCATCCGGGACCCTTAATACGAATACATGGGAGAGAGAGCATGCTACTTTTTCTCTTGTTGGCGAGGCAGACCAGGCAATCACACTGCGTTTATACGGATTCAACTTTTCAACTACCCCAGCCCAAAATGAAATCAACTGGCTGGTAGACGATCTTAAGCTCCATACTGATGTGCAAACGCTCCCTATTAAACTAAAGACATTTATCGCCAAGTCGTCCATATCTTCTATCGGCCTGAATTGGTCTACAGAAACTGAAGAAAATAGTGCAGCCTTTGACGTCTTGCGATCTCCGGACGGAAAAAATTTCACCACAATTGGAACCGTAGAAAGTGCCGGAAATTCAACCTCTTTGAAGCCTTATTATTTCACTGATTTTCATCCTGCGCCAGGAACCAATTACTACAAATTGCTTCAAAAAGATTTAAACGGCAAAACCGCTGAATCATTTATTGTATCGGCCGTATCGGGCGTAAAGAGCACTGAAATATCTTTGTCATCGTTGAACGGTGCGCTTCAGTTTACAATCTACTCAGCAAGCTCTACCTCAGGGCAGCTTTTATTAAGTAATATGTCGGGAGTTTCCCTGGCAAACCAATCTATAACTTTAGATAAGGGCTATAATACTATTACTATTGAAGGGAACTACGAAGGTTCGTTATTAATAGCATCACTAAAAACTTCTTCGGAGTCCATCTCTAAGAAATTTTTCATCCAGTAACTAAATCAATACTCATAGAAAGTAATACTGCTGGCGGCGAACCGCCGGCAGTTTTTTATTAAACGGTTTATATCCTGCTGTACTATTTCAAGATTAATTAGCCTGGACTTTTAAATTCTTACTCATAAACACTAATTTGCGGCCGATTTATTCAACCGATATTATTTTTATGAGTTTTCAATCTTTATTTAACCTGGAGGGCAAAATTGCTCTTGTAACAGGTTGCAACCGTGGAATAGGAAAAGCCATGGCTGAAGCCCTTGCAGAAGCAGGCGCCGATATTATAGGAGTATCTTCCTCCATTGCGTTAAGTGGAAGTGAAATAGAAAAAGAAATCACCTCCAGAGGGAGGAAATTTAAAGCATACCAATGCGATTTTAGCGATAGAGATTCTGTTAAAAATTTTCTTAGCAAAGTTTTGTCAGAAAATGAGCGTATTGACATTCTGGTTAATAACGCCGGCACTATTCTTCGCCAGCCAGCAGCAGAGCACTCTGATGAATACTGGTACAAAGTAATTGACATCAATTTAAATAGCCAGTTTATTATTACGCGTGAAATTGGAGCAAGAATGCTGCAGCATGGTTCGGGTAAAATTATCTTCACAGCTTCTCTTCTTACATTCCAGGGTGGCATTAATGTTCCAGGATACGCGGCAAGTAAAGGCGCAGTAGGAAGTTTAGTGAAGGCCTTTGCTAACGAGTGGGCTTCTAAAGGCGTAAATGTTAATGCTATTGCCCCTGGTTACATCTCTACAGACAATACTGAGGCCTTAAGAAATGACCCTGAACGCAGCAAGTCTATCTTAAGCCGTATTCCGGCCAACAGATGGGGCGAAACCGATGACTTTAAGGGCCCGGTGGTTTTCCTTGCCTCCAAAGCATCTGATTATGTAAATGGAACAATTTTAACCGTAGATGGTGGCTGGATGGGCCGCTAATCTTTTAATATATATAAAATACAATCATGCAAATGAATCAACGCTATGCCCAGGGTCCAAAAGAAGTTGCGGCATTAAATACTGCAGAGCTTCGTGAGAATTTCCTTATTGAAGACCTGATGCAGGCAGATCAATTTAATTTTACTTATTCGCACTACGACCGGGCAATTATAGGCAGTGTTTCTCCGGTAAATAAAGTATTGGAATTACCTGTTTATGATAACCTTCGGGCTGATTATTTCCTGGAAAGACGCGAGCTTGGAATGATAAACGTAGGTGGCGACGCAGAAGTAACTGTAGATGGCACCGTTTATCAAGTATCCAAACTGGATGCAGTTTACGCTGGAAAAGGCACTAAATCTGTTACTTTTAAAAGTGTTTCAGCAGCAGACCCGGCAAAATTCTTCCTTTATTCTGTTCCGGCGCACCATGCTTATCCGCATCGTTTGATGAAAAAAGAAGACGCTTCGCCATTAAACATAGGAAGCAAGGAAACTGCCAACGAGCGTACCGTTTATAAGTACATTCACCTGGAAGGCATTCAAAGTTGCCAAATGGTGATGGGATTAACAATCCTAAAACCGGGTAGTGTTTGGAATACAATGCCATCTCACGTTCATGACCGCCGTATGGAATCATATTTCTATTTTGATGTTCCAGACGGACAAGTGGTATTTCACATGATGGGACAGCCACAGGAAACTCGCCACCTGGTAGTACAAAACCATCAAGCGATTATTTCTCCGCCATGGTCAATCCACTCTGGAGGGGGCACATCAAACTACGGTTTTATCTGGGCAATGGCCGGCGAGAATCTAGTTTATACAGACATGGATACTTTCCCAATTAACGAATTGAGATAAAATAAAAATACAGTTTCAAAACGCCTCTTCTGCTAAAGCAAAGAGGCGTTTTTCGTTAATACTCTATAAATCAAAATGATGCCTCGCTAATTCGTTGTTTATGAAGTAATTTTTGTAAATTGGTATACTACTAACTATGCAAAACATCTACCTATCTTAAAGCTTTAATTTAGCTGCACTTATCACTCTTCCTATAAACAAAGTCGTTTGCGTTGTTAGTGGCAAATTTGTACCTAATGGAAACGCTAAACAAGCTTTTGTCCCCAGGCATCTGTAACTTGAAAGTCCATCTTTACTTCAAGGCAGAAGTGCCTTAATTTCGCCCCATTCTCCATTTGTTCTACCTATCCTCTATCTCTTCACCAACTCGCATCCTGGTTAAGCTAAAACCAATTAAATAACCATGGAGCGTTTACTACACCACCTCACCATCCTTCACCCAAGATAAAAGCGCAAAGCACTGTCAGCCATTTAAACCAACCTGCACAATTGGATTGTTCAATTTAACCAATTCAAATCATGAAATTTCATTATTCGATTTCAGAGACGCAGCATTTTCAAAAACTCATCTTGCTCACCATATTAATCTTATTAGCATTGCTAATTCCCAAAAAAGCTCATGCCGATACGGATCTCGCTAACAAACCACTCAGGTCCAGTCTACTGAGAACAACAATAATTAAAGGAGCCTTAGATGTAGATATAAGGGTGGCAGGTAAAGTCACAGACAAGGATGGAGAAGCACTAATAGGGGTTTCAGTCAGAATTAAAGGGACCAATAAGGGAGTCTCAACCAATGTCAACGGAATATATGTTATTGAAGCCCCCGAGGATGCAACCCTTGTTTTTTCATACATCGGCTTCGAAACCAAAGAAGTCAAGCTATCCGGACAAACGTCTGTTAATGTCACGCTAAGTGAATCGTCAAGCCAATTGCTGAGCGAAGTAGTAGTTGTCGGCTATGAAACGGTCAACCGGCGTGATGTTACAGGTTCTGTATCATCGGTAAATGCAAAGCAAATGAAGGATGTTCCGCTTTCATCCGCTGCTGAGGCAATTACCGGAAGGCTTGCTGGAGTGCAAGTTACAACCACCGAAGGTGCCCCAGGGGCCGACGTTGTCATCAGGATACGTGGCGGCGGATCAATCACACAAGATAACTCGCCAATTTATATCGTTGATGGCATACAAGTGGAAAATGCGCTATCGGTTATTCCGCCACAAGACATTGCCTCAATCGACGTACTAAAAGACGCATCTACAACCGCCATTTATGGAGCAAGGGGGGCAAATGGCGTAATGATAATCACCACAAAATCGGGTATACCCGGCCGTACAACCGTTACCTATAATGGAACAGCAGGCTTTAGAAGTATTTCAAAAACCATGGACGTTTTAAACCCTTACGATTTCGTTATTTGGCAATATGAACGTTCCAGAGGTGGACAAACAGACATTGATGCCTTTGCCAGGACGTACGGTTCCACCTGGGATACTTTGCAGGTTTACAACAATGTTCCGGGCATAAACTGGCAAGACCAAGTATTTGGCAGGTCAGCAAGCTTCCAAAGCCATAACGTTGCAATTAGTGGCGGCAGCAAAGAAACCACCTTTAACTTAAGCCTTACTGCTAATAATGAAGATGGGATTTTGCTTGCATCTGGTTTTAAACGACATGTGGCAAACTTCAAACTTTCTCACAAGGCGTCGAGCAAATTTAAAGTAGAACTGAGCGCCAGGTATCTGGACCAGGATATTGCTGGGGCCGGAACAACCGCCAGTGGAACACGAACAACTAACCGTTTACGCCACAGCGTAATTTACCGGCCGTTTGAAATAGTTACAGCTCCAAGTGCTGATGAATTTGACGAAAACTACTTTTTAAATTCTAACCAAATCCAAAATCCTGTTATTCTGACGCGGGCAGAATATCGTAAAATTCCGTCTAACGGAACCACGATAAACGGCAATTTCTCCTATGAAATAATTAAAGGATTAACCTTCAAGTCAACGTTTGGCTATGATGCAACCAACGTTCGCTCTGAGTTATTTTTTAGTAAAATCACTCCAACTGCAAGAAATTTTGCGTCACTGCCCGTCGCATCAATAACAACTCAAAATAATACTACGCTTAATAACACCAACACCTTACAATATGTTAAAAATGACATAAATAAGGTACACGATATTAGCTTCTTAATTGGGCAGGAAACCTACCAGTTAAAATCTAAAAACAATTATGTTGAAACACGCTTCTTCCCTGCCGATATCGACCCCGAAAAAGCACTGGCAAATATGAGTTTAGGTTCTCCGCCTAGCGGGTCGACACAACCCCGGCCAACATCTTCCACAACTCCCCCCAACCGGATATTCTCACTTTTTGGACAAGCCAGGTATTCTTACAACGACAAAATCCTTGGTTCGTTTACTTTACGAGCCGATCGCTCGACCAAGTTTAAATACGACAAAGGATTACTCGTTTTCCCTTCAGGACAACTAGCATACCGCTTTTCTGAAGAAAGTTTCATGAAAAAGTTTGACTGGTTGACCGACGGAAAAATCAGGCTGGGCTATGGTGTAGCTGGAAATAACCGGATTGGAGATTTGCTCTACTTGCAATTGTATGGTGTTACCGGTGAGTATGCACTTAGCCATTCGGTATTGCCCGCCTTTGCACCTGCATCCCTGGCAAACGAAGACCTTCAGTGGGAGAAAACAGTTTCCAAGAACCTTGGACTTGACCTTTCATTCCTCCGGGGGCGAATTCAGTTTACAACAGACATCTATCATAATAAAGGCAATGATCTGCTATTGCAAGTAGCCATTCCACCAACAACCGGGTATACAACCCAAATCCAGAATGTCGGATCTACATCAAACAGGGGTGTCGAATTCCAAATAAACGGCACCGTAATGCAAAAACGAGATTTTAACTGGACTTCGAACTTTAACATCGGATTCAATAAAAATAAGGTGGAAAGTCTGGGCCCTATAACTCAACAAACCCGAAGTGCAGGCTGGCAAGGGTCTGACGGTGCGGATGATTATCTGGTTAAAGTTGGCGAGCCCGTTGGCCAGATGTACGGCTTTGTAACCGATGGCTTTTATAGGGTTGAAGATTTTGACTATGCTAATGGCACTTACACGTTAAAGGCTGGTGTCCCTAACAGCTCTGGAATATTTGGCACCCCTCAACCTGGCTCGTTAAAACTAAAAGACCTAAACGGTGACAATATTATAAATCTGGATAACGACAGGCAAATAATAGGAGATGCTAACCCCAAATTCACTGGAGGCTGGAACAATCAGTTTACCTATAAAAACTTTGACATGAGCGTCTTCGTCAACTTTGTTTATGGGAACGATATATATAATGCTAATAAAATTGAGTGGACAGATGGCTCTTTCCTCAACCTGAATATGCTGGACATCATGAAAAATCGGTGGACCAACATCAATTCAAGCGGACAGGTAGTAACCGACCCAACACAACTGGCAGCTCTAAACCAGAATGCCACTATATGGTCGCCTGTGAGAAACCAACGATTTTACCTTCATTCATGGGCAATAGAAGATGGTTCATTCTTGCGGATCAATAACGTAACACTTGGTTACACTTTGCCAAAATCTATCATCCAGAAGGCTAAAATCTCCAGTCTCAGATTTTATGTAACTGTAAATAATCTGGCTACAATTACCAGTTATAGTGGCTTTGACCCTGAAATAAGCACGCGGCGTTCAGACCCGCTAACTCAAGGTGTTGATTTTGCGGGATATCCGCGGGCACGCACCTGGCTATTTGGAGCAAATATTTCATTGTAAGCTTTAATTCGATAAAAAATGAAATCTTTAAAATTAATAACGCTGGCACTTATAGCCTCGATGGTTATCAATTCTGGGTGTAAAAAGTACCTGGAAGTAGAGCCCGTTTCACAATATAGTGTAGAGCAAGCATTCTCAGATGTGTCTAATGCTACAACTGCAGTGCTAGGTGCATATGATGAGCTTCAGGGTGACAATGGGTATGGTATACGCATTAGCTTATATTACCCATACGATTCCGATGAGGCAATTGTTAGTGGCAACATCGATAATGGTAGGCGTGGCATTGGCCGCTATCAGCTGCAGTTATCAAACACCGAATTAACGAACCCTTTTAATCAGCTCTATCGCGGACTGGAGAAAGCAAATCTTTGTATAGAACAAATTCCTTTAATGAGCCAGTATAATAACGGTTCGGAAGTGGAAAAGAAGGAGTTAAGGAGGTTGCATGGAGAAGCATTGACATTAAGAGCTCAGTTCCTATTCGAGTTAATCCGAAATTGGGGCGATGTTCCTGCTCCAATGGTTCCATCTTACCGGCAACCAGAACTGTTTATCCCTCAAAGCAACAGGGATAGCACTTATAATAAATTGATAGCCGACTTAGCTGTAGCCAAGGACCTCGTTCCCTGGAGAACAGAAGTAGCAAGAAACGAGCGCATCACCAAAGGGGCTGTAAAAGCGCTAAGAGCACGACTGGCATTATTTCGTGGAGGATATTCCCTAAGAACTGATTCCAGAACCATGGAGCGCAGAAGCGATTATCTTCAATATTATCAGATTGCCCGTGATGAGTGCGCCGACCTAATCTCACCAGCCAATAGAAGTCAACACACTCTAAATCCAAACTATGAAAACATCTGGCGCAGCTTAACCTCCTTCACTTTCGACCCTTTTGGAGAAATCTTGTTTGAGGTAGGAGCCGGAGGAGGAAACAGCAATTCGGACAGTCGGCAAGGACAATATAATGGGCCAAGCATTAATGCCGCTTCGAGATATGGACAGGGAGGTGGCGGAGTACTCGTTCTCCCGAACTACTTTTATGCTTTCAACCCATTGGACACCCGGCGAGATGTTTCAATTACTTATTATGCAATCGGTGCCACTAACTTAAAAAGCTTGAGAAGGCTTGGCGAACTTACTGATGGCAAATTCAGAAGAGACTGGCGAAATCCTCTATTGCCCGGCACAGTACTCAATGTGGGTTACAACTGGCCTTTAATTCGCTTTTCGGACGTTTTATTAATGTTCGCTGAAACAGAAAATGAAATTAACAATGGTCCGACTGTCGCTGCAATCACGGCTTTCGAAGAAGTACGGAGGCGTGGCTTCAGGGGTAACGAAGCAAGCATCGGCACAACGCCAACCGATAAAGCTGGATTTTTTAATGCTATTGTAAACGAAAGGTATTTGGAGTTCGGAGGCGAAGCAATCAGAAAATATGACTTAATACGCTGGAATATGCTAGCCTCAAAAATCGAGGAAACACGGCAAAGAATTGTGCAAATCAGGGATGCAGTTGGGGAATATGCAAGTGTCCCTCAGTACATTTACTGGCGAAATAATGGAGAAGAAATACAGTTCTTTGCTCCTAATCCGTTTTTCACACCAACGCAGGTCCCAAGTCCAACAACTGGCTGGACCAGAACCGATTGGAGGCAACACCTTCTAACCGGCGCAACCATCGACAACCTTCCTCTAAATCAAGGTATAGCACGATTTTTCACTCCAAATAAAAGTGAGCTTTTCCCATATACTACCGCTACTTTGCAAGCTTATGCTGGAAGATTAAAGCAGAACCCCGGATATGATCAGTAACTGCGAACAATAGTACTAAAGCGCAGCTGTTAACCGGCTGCGTTTTTTATTTTGCTTGATGTAGCATCTCAAATCAATTGCTCGTAATTCTGTTATAAACCAGTCAGATATGAAAGCACTTATATGTATTATCGGAATGCTCACCGTATTCTTAAGCCCTTCCTGCGACAAAGGAGAAACAAATTATAATAGAGATATTAAGCTACATAAAAACCAACCTGTAAAAGTTAGCGGAACGGAAAGCATTTTTTTAGAAGCAATAGAAATAACAGATAGCAGGTGTCCCAAAGACGTAGTCTGTGTTTGGGAAGGGAACGCTATGGCAACGATAAGAATAAGCTCAGATGACGCTATAATTGCTGTTCCGGAATTGTGTCTTGGATCTTGCAGCGCTAATGGGAAATCATCTTCAACAAAATTTACTATAAACGGCGAAACTTATGAGCTTATTTTGAAAGATGTTTCCGCAAATACCAATCAGCCTTTTGCAATAGTCCAGGTTAAAAAAACTTAATATGTAGGTCACTAAATTCTTAATGCAAAAAAAAAGCCGGACTAAATCCGGCTTTTCTATTTCAAGTTGAATATAGATTATTCAACCACAGTAACTCTAATCATATTGGTTTTGCCCTTTTTCTCAATAGGCATAGCCGCAGTATTGATTACGATTTCTCCTGGCATAATTAAACGCTCTTCTCTTAAAATGCGGTTAATATCTGCGATAGATTGGTCTGTACTTTCGGTTTTATCGTAATAAAAGCCCTTAACTCCCCAAAGTAAACTTAAAGTATTTAACAAGTTACGATTACTTGTAAAGATAAATGAGCTTGCTTTCGGCCTGTGACTGGAAATCTCAAATGCAGTATAACCAGAATAAGTCATGGCAACAATACCAATTGCATTTGTTTTCTCAGCAAGATAAACAGCAGATCCACATACGGCATCAGACGTATATCTCGGTGAATTTTGATTTAATTTCTTAGGTGTTTGGTATGGATAAGCAGTCTCTTCAATGTTAGTAATGATTTTAGCCATTGTTTCAATAACAATTAGCGGGAATTCACCTACAGAAGTTTCTCCACTAAGCATTACCGCATCAGCACCATCTAATACCGAGTTGGCAACGTCATTCACCTCTGCACGGGTTGGGCGAGGAGTGGTAATCATACTCTCAAGCATCTGAGTAGCTACAATTACTGGCTTTGAAGCCTCGCGGCATTTACGCGCAATCATTTTCTGAAGAACCGGTACCTGCTCCATTGGCATTTCAACACCCAGGTCTCCACGAGCAACCATTACACCATCAGTTGATGCAATGATAGCGTCAATGTTATCAATTGCTTCTGGTTTTTCAATCTTAGCGATAACCCTTGCAGATTTTCCACTACGGTTGATAATGCGTTTTAATTCAACAATATCTTCTGCGGTACGAACGAAAGATAAACCGATCCACTCGATATCATTTGCAAGTGCAAACTCAAGATTGCTTAAATCTTCTTCAGTTAAACTAGGGATAGAAATTTTAGTGTTTGGAAGGTTAACCCCTTTACGAGAAGTTAAAACACCACCATGCACAACCTCACAAACAACAGTATCTTTATTATTTGTATCCACAACACGCATCTGAAGCTTTCCATCATCCAAAAGGATGATCTCGCCCGCTCTTACGTCTTTAGGGAAGTTCTGGTAGGTAATATATATCTGTTTTTCGTTTCCAATAAGCTCGTTGGTTGTAATTTCGATGCGGCTGCCATTAATTAGTTGAATACCGCCTTCTTTTACCTTACCGATACGAATCTTAGGGCCTTGAAGGTCTGCAAGCATACCTACATTGGTTTTGTATTGCTTGTTGATTTCGCGAATCGTGTCAATAACTTTCTGGTGGTCTTCCTGGCTTCCGTGAGAGAAATTTAACCGGCATACGTCCACGCCGGCCTTTATCATGCTTAATAAAGTTTCTTTACTTGAGGATGCCGGGCCTAATGTTGCAACTATTTTTGTCCTTTTATGAACCTGTCTCATCTTTTTTTAACCTCGTTATATATGGTTTTTAACTGGTGTACCAAGTACACTATGAAATATTCCGCTAAAATATCAGATTTTCTTTAGATTTCAACTTTTCTGGATCAACTTCTGCCGCTACAACTACTTCCGGAAGCTTATTTATGCCCTCTATTAGCTGATTTAGGTCATCTTTGTCGATAAAATTCTTTATTAAAATAAAATAATCGACCTTTTTCATCTCCGGAATCAGATATCCTTCGGTGCCTTTGTTGGCCAGTAAGTAAAATTCTGTATCTGCGTCAGGATTTTGATGTAAATACCTCGAAAAGTACACCGGATTGCTTCCTTTTAACTGCAAAAAAAGCTCGTCTATCCTGAAAAAATTAGTATTTAGGCGCTTATTGATCTTAAAACATAGCATATAATCTTTCAAAGAAGATGTAATTGCTATTAAAACAAAGTCGAGGTCTAATTCGTATTTTAACGTAAGCCTGTTCAAACCGCCTTTTTAAAACCTTGCAAAAGTAAAAAAGAATCATATACCCGGCCCAGATTTCTATCATTTTTAGGCAAAAACAAAAAGGTTTGATATTTATTAGAATTTATTTTTCTTTGCACTGAAATATTTAACCCATTTAAAAAATAAAACTATGTCTGATATCGCTTCAAGAGTAAAAGCAATTATCGTAGAAAAATTAGGTGTAGATGAAAGTGAAGTAACACCTGAGGCATCTTTCACTAATGATCTTGGCGCAGACTCTCTGGACACCGTAGAGTTAATCATGGAGTTCGAAAAAGAGTTTAACGTTGCAATACCTGATGACCAGGCTGAAACAATCGGTACAGTAGGCCAGGCTATCGCTTACTTAGAAAAAAACGTAAAATAATCCACGCATCCACAATATAAATGGAGCTTAAAAGAGTTGTAGTAACAGGACTAGGTGCGCTTACTCCTATTGGTAATACCGTTGCGGAGTATTGGAATGGATTGATAAACGGGGTAAGCGGCGCCGCTCCGATTACAAAATTTGATACTACAAACTTCAAAACCAAGTTTGCCTGCGAAGTCAAAAACTTCAATCCTGAAAATTTCCTGGACAGAAAAGAAGCCCGAAAGGTTGACCCTTTCGTGCATTACGCAATAGCTTCTACAGACGAGGCTGTTAAAGATGCTGGTTTTGATGATTTCAGTAAATTTGATACCAATAGAATTGGTGTAATCTGGGGTTCGGGCATTGGCGGATTAAAAACATTTCTGGATGAGGTAACGAATTTCGCGAAGGGAGACGGTACCCCTCGTTTTAATCCCTTCTTCATCCCTAAAATGATTCTGGACATTGCGCCAGGCCACATTTCTATTAAATACGGATTAAGAGGCCCCAACTTCTCAACCGTATCTGCTTGTGCATCTTCCACAAATGCACTTATAGACTCTTTTAACTATATCAGGCTAGGAATGGCTGATGTAATTATTTCAGGAGGCTCCGAAGCAATTATTAACGAAGCTGGTATGGGCGGATTCAATGCCATGCATGCACTTTCTACAAGAAATGATGATCCAGCAACTGCTTCTCGCCCGTTTGACAAAGACCGTGATGGTTTTGTTGCCGGTGAAGGCGCAGGAACAATCATACTTGAAGAGTTGGAACATGCTAAAGCACGCGGCGCTAAAATCTATGCCGAGATTATCGGTGGAGGAATGAGTGCAGATGCAAACCATATTACAGCTCCGCATCCAGAAGGACTGGGGGCTAAACTGGTAATGACCAATGCCCTTAAAGACGCAGGCTTAACTACTTCAGACATTGATTACATTAATGTTCACGGTACATCAACGCCTCTGGGAGACATCAGCGAATCAAGAGCGATTATCGATTTATTTGGAGAAAATGCGTTCAAACTGAACATCAGTTCAACTAAATCAATGACCGGGCACTTACTTGGTGCTGCCGGTGCAATCGAATCTATCGCTTCAATTCTTGCAGTGCAGAACGATATTATTCCTCCAACGATTAACCATTTTACAGATGACCCGGATATTAACCCGGATTTGAACTTAACCTTTAACAAATCTCAGAAAAGAGTGGTAAGGGCAGCTCAAAGCAATACATTTGGTTTCGGCGGGCATAATGCTTCTGTTATCTTCAGAAAGTATGAAGGCTAAGAAATTTGTGAAGTAAAATTTATAATGGCTGCTAACTGCTGTTTTTATATAAATAGTGAATTACTACATTTATGTAAATAATACGGATGCCAATTAAAAAATTTTATAAGCTTTATTTCTCGCCTCAACGCGAATACATTAAATCATTAAGGAATTTGCTGGGTTTTGTGCCCGGCAACCTTAATTTGTATCGGATGGCATTTCGCCACCGATCTGCCGCTATTGTTTTAAAGAACGGAACGAAGAATAGCAACGAGAGGTTAGAATTTCTTGGCGATGCTGTACTTGGATCGGTAATTGCCGATGAATTATTTAAGCGCTTTCCATACAAAAGCGAGGGCTTCCTAACAGAGATGCGCTCTAAAATTGTAAGCCGAGCTAACTTAAACCAGCTCTCCAGGAAAATGGGGCTAAACGAGCTAATTGAATTCGATAGTCGGATTATCAATTACCCTACCAAACAAGGCTCCTTGTTGGGAGATGCTTTTGAAGCCTTGATTGGGGCTATTTACCTAGATAAAGGATACGATTTTACACATTCATTTATATTAAATCGTATTATTAAGCCCCATGTTGACATTCATACCCTAGAGAACACCGAAACCAACTTCAAAAGCAAATTAATAGAATGGTGCCAACGCCATGGCAAGGACATTACCTTCGAGCTAATAGCCAACAATGACGGTGAAAGCACAAAATTATTTACCATTCAGGTAATTATTGACGGCGAAACTAAGGGTTCGGGAAGAGATTATAACAAGAAAAATGCTGAAAAGCTGGCCGCTGAAAAAGCATGCGAAGCGCTCAGCATTTAAGTTGTTTTTAATCCTATCTCTTTACATTACAGCGTATTTCATCCTTGAATAACGTTAAGCCCCCCTTAAAAAAATATTTATCTTATTAGCTGTTTCTTCTCTGTAATTCTTACCCATACCATAACATTCAAGAGGCGTCAACTTTTCTAAACTTTGCCGAGTTTATTGAGGATCCCATCATACAAGGGCATTAGATCGCTCTATGCCATTCCGCATACAAGCGCATTATAAATGTGACGTCATAAAATAAATCCGAAACAAGTCAACACAAAATCGGGGGAGGGATCGCCCTTTGTCATCCACTTTTAATGCCTCAATGAATAGATAAATTTCATTTGACTTACCCTATTATATAAAATTAAAAGGCCGGGCAAGCCCGGCCTTCAGCAAAAACTTTAGTAAAAATTATAAAATTCTAAAGAACGATATTTCGTTAAGTGAACTGATTTTGACAACTATTTGGTTGTCCTCTTTTCTTAAGCTTGCAAAATAATAAGTAGACTCGGCAGGTGCTGTAGAGTAAGCTCCCTGAACAGAAGAGTCGCCAACTTCGAAACGTAAAACCTCTCCGATTGAGTAATCCTTATAGGTTTTTTTAAGCCTCTCTAATGTGGCCGCAGGAAGGCTCTCAGCTTTAATATACTCCGTAGTTGCTACATAATGACCTTCGACATTGAAGAAAGCCGCTTTTCTAACTCCGTTAAGAGAGAAAGACGCTTTGTAATATCCGTCCACATTTGACCATGTTACATCTTTAGCATCATGAAACTTTGCATTGAAGTTATTTTGTGCAAAGTAGGATGCTGTTTCCTTTTTATCGGTTTTGTTTCTATCGGCTGCAAATCCGTTTACAACCAAGGTCAGAACAAAAAAGACTGATAAGATTGTGTTTTTCATAATATTCAATTTTAATTTCACAACAAATATCAATCAATATTGACGATTTGTCAAGGAAAAAATAATTTTTATGAAATTTCCATAATAAAAGTGCCACAATAGTAAATATTTCAAATTTATGCGCTAATGCGCCCCGCAAATTGCTATTTCCTTAAAAGATAATTTTGATGGGTTACCCAACCCTGGCAGAAGGGGCAAATTAACCAATAAGAAAAGGGCTGCATAAAAAAACGATTAGATTTTTAAATCCATTATACCGAATTGTGTGTTAAGGCTTTACATATTAGAAATTTAATTATGAAAGTATCAATCTTCTCAATTTTAATTAGCTCCGTGTTAATGTCCTCCGCATGCTCTTCAAGCAAACAAGGCCAGACTTCTGCCGACTCCCTTGCCGGCGACACCAGCAGTATAGGTACAATAACTGATACCACAAGGACAGACACTACCAAAACGGATACAAGTAAAACTTCGCCAACACAGTAGCCAACAAAAAAGGCCCGGCAAAAGCCAGGCCTTACATTTCTTATTGTCAATCTCTTTATAATTTAATTCCAAGCCCTACCTGAATCACCTGATTTCGATACAACGGAGTTTCCTTTGTTCCATCTTCGTTATTCTTTTGAAAATCAATAGCGTATCGGCCATTAAGGCTAACCTTTGGGGCTAAATTAAAGCCAATGCCAGCAACTCCACCAAGTATGCTCTTCTTAAGATTATTATTTTCCTCTTTAATTGTATTCCGGTATTCTTGAGACCCTTTCTCAAAACTCTCTGTTGTTGAGGTTAGGAATGACAATTGAGGACCAAAATGAAGATTGAAAGAGCTCGTGCTGACTTTCGCAAGTATCGGAATATCAACAAAGTTTGACGTTACAGAGTACTTGGTTTCTGCTCCCAATAAATCCGTGGATGTGGTTTTATATCCTTTTTGGGAATAAAGAATTTCCGGAGCAAAAGATAAGGCGGAGATTATTGGAATGTCTAGCCCGAGGCCAGCAAAAAAGCCGGGCTTAAAGTCGGTTTTGAAATCATCATCGCCCGTTTTAATGATATTAGAAAAGTTTGCTCCTCCTTTAACCGAGAGCGACTGCGCCTGAACGCCTGCCACAAATAGTGCAGCAAATGCGAATGTAAGTACGTGTTTCATGATCTAAATCTAAGTGTTTATAAAGTGTATGAATAACTATGCCATCGTTTTGTTTAATTGACAACAAGGATTTATTCATATTTGCAATATGAACGCTGAAGGTGCGTATATATTTTAGTACAAACACACATGATAAATAAATCTAAGGTTCTGTCTATTTACGGAATTTTGCTAGCATGCGGATTATCCTTGAAAGCGCAAACCAGAAAATCGTTTATAGAACCTAATATTGTCCAGCAGAATTGGGTAGATTCAACTTTCAAGAAACTAAAACGGAAAGAGCGTATAGCCCAATTATTTTTTGTCAGGGCACATACTGATCGGGGCAAGGCCTACGAAGATTCGGTAGCAAGCCTTATTGCTAAGGACAAAATTGGCGGACTGGTCTTTTTCCAGGGAGGGCCGGGCAGACAGCTCAACCTAACCAAAAGCTATCAATCCATGGCAAGCACTCCTCTTTTGATCGCAATGGATGCAGAATGGGGCTTGGGAATGCGCCTCGACAGCACGACTTCATACCCATACCAAATGACTTTAGGCGCCATCCAAGACAATAGCCTAATCTATCAAATGGGAAAGGAAATTGCGCGTGACTTTAAGCGACTGGGCATGCACTTAAACTTTGCGCCTGTTGTTGATGTAAATAATAACCCTAAAAACCCGGTAATTAATTACAGATCCTTTGGAGACAATAAGTATAACGTCGCTTTAAAAGCTGAAGCATACTTAAGGGGACTGCAAGATGAAGGCGTACTTGTTAGCATTAAGCACTTTCCCGGGCATGGAGATACAGACGTGGATTCTCATAGCGACCTGCCTAAATTAAACTTTAATCGTCAAAGGCTAGACTCTTTGGAGTTATATCCATTTAAAGAGCTTATTAAAAAGGGTGCATCGGGAGTTATGGTTGCCCACATGAATATCCCTTCGCTGGATAGCTCCCTTAATGTTCCATCCACCTTGTCTAAACCCATCGTCTCCGGTTTACTCAAAACTGAATTAGGATTCAAGGGACTAGCAATCTCTGATGCTATGGAAATGAAGGGAGTAGTAAAATTCTTCCCAAATGGCGAAGCAGATGTGAGGGCTTTAATTGCAGGCAATGACGTGATAGAGCTATCTGAGAATACTCGCAGGGCAATAGAATTAACTCGCGCTGCAATAAAGGAAAGAAGACTTAAATGGAACCAAATCAACGAGAGCGTTAAGAAAGTGCTTGCCGCTAAATACTGGGCTGGGCTAGACAAACCATTTACAGGTGATTCCCTTAATCTAAAAAGCTTTTTGAAACGCCCGGAGGCCATTGCTTTAAATCAAAAACTTTCTGATGCCGCTGTAACTCTTTTAAGAGGAGACAGCCTGTTGCGTAGCGTATTACGAGAAGAGAAAACCGCGGTTGTTTCCGTCGGAGTAACAGATGTAACCACGTTCCAAAAGGAAGTTAATCAACGATTCCCGAATTCAACAAACTTTATATTGTCCAAAATCGCATCGGCTAAAGATATAGCAAAGCTAAAAGCCGAACTTTCGGGGTACAAACAAATAATCCTGGCTATTCATGACTATCGTAAAAGGCCGCAAAGCATCCTGGATTACAATACTGACCTAAAAACTTTTATCGCTGAAATGGCTGCAAAAAATACAATAACCTGTCTGTTTGCCAACCCTTATGCATTATCCGGTTTACCTGGAGCTGAGAAAAGTAGAAGCCTACTAGTTAATTACCAGAATAGCGATGAAATGCAGAGGGCTTCGGCAAAAGCAATTAGCGGAGAACTTCCCATTTCGGGAAGGCTACCTGTAACGATAAATCTTCTATTTAAAACCGGAGATGGCATCCAATATTTTCCAACGCCTGCAACGGTGTCCGGACAAGCACAATAAAGGAAGGGGCTGTTAATTTACGTTTAACAGCCCCTTCCTTTTAGTTACCTCCAATGTTCACAGACCCTCCGGCTCCTGGGCCAGGATAGCCCCCCTCTCGCCTTTGGAAGTTATTTTGAGGCTGCATTCCTCCAGGGAACTTAGATAGGCGGTAGCTGAATGTCGCCATTACGTAACGAGTCAAACGGTTATTCAAGCTATTGCTTATTAGATTTTCTGACTGTGTTCTCGAAACATTTGTAGCTTCTTTCATCACGTCAAACCCTTGTATCCTGAACGTTCCTCGCCTATTGAAGAATTGCTTTTCCAGGTATGTATTGATGATTAATGGGTTGGTGGCTATATTTCCGTAGCCGCTGTTAATTACCTTCGTTAAATCAAATCCTACAATGAATGTTTTAAACAGGTAAACCTTACCATTAAAATCTATGTTCCAGCTTTCTGCTTTTGATTTCTGATCTGGGGTTAAACTGTAGTTGATCCAGTTAGTACTGTAGCGCAATGCAGGATAGAGCTCGATATTTTGATTCGGGTTAATCTGCAATCTTCCTCCCTGGCTGATTCCCCAATTTTTACCAATGTTTTTCTGTCCATTTTGAAAAGTAACGTCGTTGCTGAAATTCACGTTTCCGAATAACGACACTCTTAGCTTTCTATCAAAAAGTTGCTTGCCCACATTGTAATTGGCATTTGTAGAAAAATATCCATCGGTATTTAAATAGTAAGTTTCCTGAACGTTACCTGGCTTTCTCACTAAATTCCTTGTGATTCGGTTGTTGATAATGTTTCCATCTAACCCCAAATTCAGGAACATGCCAGTGGCTGCATCGTTACTGTTATAATTGATGTTTAAAGACTGAGTAAAGGCAGACTTCAAATCCGGGTTACCTATTATCGGGCGCTGTATATCTGTAACGTCAATAACAGGCTGTATCTGATTAAAGCTAGGCTCTGTACTTCTTCCCGAGTAGTTGATATTTAACGACTTTGATCGTGCAAAGAAGTAAGCAAAACGCGCAGTGGGGAAAAGGTTGAATCCTCTTTTATGTGGATCCGCGCTAATTCCTGCAGTTTGTGAATGCCCCTCTAGGAAGGTGGGTTGTGCCGTAAGCCCAATATTGAAATTATACAATTTTTGCTTGTCAAACCGATAGTTTAAGCTGTAGCGCTGTGTTGTAAATGAATACTCGAAATTATTGCTAAGCCCTTGAGAATAGTCGAAATTGCTGGTTAGTGTATTAAGTGTATCAGTGTTCCGGCTATTGTCGTACGATGCCCTGCTGAAATTGTATCCAAAGTCTATTCTCGAATACTTACCTATTGGTTCGCTATAAGTAACGTTAATGTTAGTATTAATGCTTTGATTATTAACATCCACCAGACGATTAGAAAGACTGTCATTCCTGTTGACATAGTCAAATGTATCTCGAGCTTCCTGATAGCTGTCATTTTCAGACTTCCCTACAGACCCCGCTATAGAAATATTTCTACCTGGCTTTAAAAAGCGATGATTATAGATCACATTTCCGCCGAAGAAAGGAGAGCTCGCATCTGTGGTGGAATTGTTGTCACGGGTTATTGTCTCAAATGTATTTCCAGACTGATTTTCGAGATAATTGCTTGAAACTTCGTTCTTAGAAAGACTGAAAGAAGGCGACAATAGTAAATAGTTGAGCGAGTCTATTTTATATTCAAAATTGAAGTTGAAGTTGTGGAATGTTGTTTTTGTATCTGAAGATGAAGTCCTGTCTGTATTCAATACTCGGTTTGCCTTTGATACAGTGTCGAACCCAAAATTATTCTCAATATTATTCAGCGAAAACAGGTTATTGTTTCTATGAGTAAACCTGTAGCTGCCATAAACACTTACTTTCTTGCTCCACTCATCACGGTAGTTCAAACCACCTCCAGACGTGGCCGTAATTCCGTTTTGATTAAAACCGCCAAAACCGCCGCCGCCACCAAAGTTTCCTCCCCGCCTTCCTCCACCACCAAAGCCACGGGTTCCTCCACCCAGAAACTGAAACACGTTAGCATTAGTGTTATTAAAATTGAATATCGTTGAAATCTGGCGAGCATTGTTCAAGAACTGGCCGTTTCCCAAAAACTGATACCGATCCTTGTTTCCAACCCCCGCGTTAGCATTTAAAATCATACCCTTGTTCTTATCGGGGCGAATCTGAATATTGATAATCTTATCGGCTTCTCCTTCCCTTATTCCCGTTACCCTTGCCTGATCTCCATAGTCATCCACAATCTGGATTTTTTCAATGATTTCTGCAGGAAGATTTTGCGTAGCAGTCTTCAAATCTCCTTCAAAATAGTCGCGGCCATTAACCCGCACCCGGGTAACACTTTTACCCTGAGTGGTAACATTTCCGTCTTTATCTACCTCTACTCCCGGCAACTTTTTAATAATATCCTCAGCTACAGAATTTTCCCTTACCGGATAATCGCTGGCGCGGTATTCAACAGTATCTTGTTTTACTACCACCCCCTTTGAGCCAGACACAACAACTTCTTTAAGCATATTGCTTTGAGCTCGAAGAGTAATAGGATTTAATTTTAATGGGGAAGTATCATCCTTATATAGAAACCTCTGATTAAAGTTCTGAAAGCCAAGGCTACTTATGCTCAGCAAAAACTGAGAGCACTTAACATTTGCGAACCTAAAATTCCCGTCGATATCAGTCCTGGCTAATAACGTGTCTTTGGGCGAGATTAGCTTCACCGAAGCCGCTATAACTCCATTGCCAATAGAGTCTCGCAATACACCGCTTATTTGCCTTTGCGCCCACAAATTTTGCGTGGCAAAAGCAGCTAACAGCAGTAGTAAACTTTTTTTCATTGTAATAGTTTATTTTTAAGTGTGTGGTATGAATTTTAACGCAAGTTTAATGCCTTCTCTATCCTTTTGAAATTGAAAGATACTTACAGCGAGAATAAGTAGACAAAGTAGCCCTTTTCGTAGATCACTGTTGGCCCATGAAACCAAGCAACGCATCTTTATAATTTTCACTTACAGGAATTTCTGCGTTCTGAATGATAACCCTGTTCTTTTTAAACGCCACTAGCTTTTCTAAGGAGATGATAAACGACTTATGTACACGCATAAATCGTTCGGCTGGTAGCCGTTCCTCCATATAGCGCATACTTAAACGAGTAATTACAGGTTTTTCAGCATCATTAAGATAGATTTTTATATAGTCCTTTAATCCTTCTATGTAGATAATATCTGCTATATTGATTCTTACGAGCGAATAATCAGCATTTACAAAAAGGCAGTCATTGTTGCCCGGATTTGTTAGTTGTTGAGGATTTTTAAGATTATACAATTCAAGAGCTTTATTGGCTGCTTTAAGAAAACGCTCGAAAGGAAAAGGCTTCACCAGATAATCGAGCACATCCAGGTTAAAGCCATCAAGCGCGTATTTCTCGTAGGCGGTTACTAGTATCACCATCGGAGGATTAGTCAAACTTTTCAAGAATTGCAGGCCAGATAGCCCCGGCATCTGCACGTCTAGAAAAATAAGGTCGACCTGCTTTTCACTGAGCACCTTCATCGCTTCCATCGCATTTCTGCACGATCCAACCAGCTCAAGAAAAGGCACCTGATTGACATTGTCTTCCATCAATTCAATCGCAAACTTCTCATCGTCAACTATAAGGCACCGTATCATTTCAGGCGAATATTAAGGCTCGACACAAAAATACTATCATGCTTTGAGGTTTCGAGCGTGTATCTATCTTTATATAGAAGCTCCAGGCGGCGGCGCATATTTTGTAAGCCAATCCCAGAACTTTTATCCTTAGAACCGTCTTCCGGAGCTACTGTATTTTCAACTTTAAAATGTAGCAAGTGTTTTTGCCTATCTATTGACAAATCAATCTTGATAAAAGGCTCGTCAACCATTCCAATACCATGCTTAAAAGCATTTTCAACAAAGGAAATGAGTAGCATCGGCTCCATCTCGTAGTCGTCAAGCCCTTTGCCAATGTTTAGTTCTATGTTTAAGCTGTCCCCGAATCGCAACAGCTGCAGATCGATGTAGCTTTTGAGATACTCTACCTCATGGCTTAGCGAGATCCTCTCGTCATTGCTTTCATAAAGCATATACCGCATCAGGTTTGATAACTGTATCAATGACGGCTCCATCAAGTCAGATTTCTTTCGTGCCATCGCCACCAAGGTGTTCAATACGTTGAACATAAAGTGAGGACTCACCTGCGATCTTAAAAAGGAAAGCTCTGCCTTTAAGTTCTCGTTTTCTTTCTCTTTCCTTACTTTTTCCTCGCGGGATGAATCACGCACAATGCGATAGCTAACACTT